>JALYHX010000196.1 GCA_030776305.1 Myxococcota bacterium | reverse complement strand
TCGCCGCCCTGTTGCGGTGTAACTGCCCCTCCTTGCGGCGATTGGGGTGCGAGGATTGGCTGATCGTCGTCCTCCTCATCGTCGAAGAGCTCTGCACCGCTCGCGGCGAGATCCGCACGGCGAGCCTCATCGCCTGAGACTGGCGTATCGCGATCTCCGTTTGACTCGCCACCGTGGTCGTCGCTGACCTCGGCCACGTCTTCGACGCGACGTAAAGCGGCTTCGATCTCGAGTGCGTTCACCTCGACGTCAGCGTCGTCGTTGGCGCGGTCGTCGACTGAGTCGGGCGGTGCGGCGGATGTAGCTCCTTTTCGACCTTTTTTGTCCTCCCACTCACGGAGGGCAAAAACGCCGGGCTTTACCTTCACGATCGGTATGTCTTTGTCATCCTTCTTGATCGCGGCGGTCAGCCGGTGACTCATCGTCACCTCGGGCGTTTTGCCGACGTGCGAAAGAAGATTCTTCGTGATCGCTAGCTCTGTAATCTCTTTATAGTGCAGCGGCTTACCCGCATGGCGGAGAACTTCCGCAGCAGCTTCGATGAACGTCATGTCCCGCTCTTGGCTCGGTCCCCTGGTTCCCCGGAGACCTTGATGTAGTCCGGGGCGCTCTCCCAGCGCGGCCCGCATGGCCGCACCGACGCCCCTGCTCTCACTCCGTTTGGGTATCTCACCCGCGCCCACGCCGACCCAGCCTCCAAAGGCGAATCGCGCAATCGCGTGCTTCGATGACCCTTTTAGCCCGGGCTCGGCCGGACGTCAAACAAGGTTGACTCCGCCATCGTTCTGAAGCTGGAACTTGAGTGGACCGCCAACGCCCTCTTTCGCGCTAGAGCTCTCAGTGCGGCGCGACGCCGCCCGATGGTGGCACTCCTTCGCCGGGGCCGATCTCCGCGGGGGGGTTCGGCTTGGTGTCCTGCAGAAGCTCCTTCAGCCTCCTTGCGCGACCGGCCTCGTCCCCGGCAGCCACGAGCTTGCCGATGTCGAACGTGAGCAATGGAAGCTGCCCGGCATTGTACTCGGGAAGCTTTCCGTCCCAGTGTTCGAGCGCGCGGTATTGAAGTACGGCAGGCGTCGTCGACAAACGAATGATCTCATTCGCCTGCGCTTCCGATCGCGCCCGGATAAGCAGGGCATCGGCGTCGCCCTGTGCCTTCTGCCGCGCCGCCTCTGCCGCGCCGTGCGCCTGCGTGACGGCCTGGGTGGCTTCTGCCTCGACTTGCGCAACGCGGTTCTTGCTTTCGAGAGCTTTCTGCGTTGCCTCCATCGCACGGTTGATGGCATCCACGACGTTCTGCGGCAGGCGCAGGGCGCCGTTGATGGTCAATTGGTCGATGACGATCCCATCTTTACCGAACACGTCACGACACTTTTGTGTGACCTCCGTCAGCATCTTGCTCTTGCCCGTACCGTAGATGTCTTGGACGGGTAGCCGCGAACCGACGTCATTGAACGCCTCGCGAACTGTGTTGCGCATGTACCCGTCGGATAGCTTCTCGAGATCGTTGAGACGAAAACGCCCATAGAGCTTGGGCGCGAGGGCGGGTTCGATGTGAAAGGATAGACCAGTATCGGCGTTGACGTTGACGCCCTCCGCCGAGCTGAAGGTGATCGATTCATCGAACGCTCTGCCTTCATGTGGGGACTGTGTCCAGACGACGTTCTGCACGCTCGTCGGAAAAAGAACGATCTGCTCCGTCAGCGGGTTGTAAACTACCCAACCAGTGACGACGGGCATGTCCTGTACGCCGCGATCGCTACCGGCGAGCTTGACGCGTATGCCGACGTGGCCCGCGTCGACACGCGTCGTCGTGGCACATCCCAGGTAAAGGAACGCTACGACCAAGGTTGCGGTCACAAGCACGCGACGTAGCGAGCGGCCCGCGCTGGGGGCATCGAAAATAGCGGACCGAGCCATGACGTTGACATAACTAACAGGTTTTGCGGCGCGTGCGTCGTCGAGGGGTGGGTGAGCTGTCGTTGCATGGGAAATGACGTTCGGTGGCTATTGCCGTCATAGCCATCCCATGATGAGCGCCACTCCAATCGCCGCGAACACGACAGCAGCCACGCGCTGGGTGACAGTGGGTTCCAGCACTTTGGCGGCGCGGTTACCAACCAGCACCGCGATCCCAGCGACCGCTGACAGCGCCAGCGTTGATGCGAGGAAAACCACCAGTGGCGCGCGCTCCTTGGCAGCGAAAGCAGCGGTTGCGAACTGCGTAAGATCCCCCCACTCGGCGATGAAAACTACGCCGAAGACCGTTCCGAAGGCCCGCCAGAACGACTGGGTCCGCGGCGGTTCGTCGCGCGCGTCACCGCCCTTCAAATTTGGTTGCGAATCCCCCTTGCGGATCCACATGAACAGAGAAGACGCGAGGAATACGACCCCGGCGCTGATGTGAACCGCGCGCGCGGGCAGAAGCGAGAACAGGCTCCCCGCCGCGACGGCCACGGCGCTCTGCACGGCGAGCGCGAGCGACGTCCCCAAGAAAACGGGGAGCGGTTTGTGTCGGGTGGCGAGCACCAGTGCGGCGAGCGCCGTCTTGTCAGGCAGTTCGGCGACGAAAATGACGCCGAAAACATAGGCGGCCAGTTTGAGCTCGTGCATGGGGTCTTGATGCTAAGAGACTATGTACTCGAGGTCGCTGATCGGGCGATGCGCCCGGTCTGATCGATGGGTGACAAGCTTATTTGCTGGCCGATCTTCCCGTCTTGCGGTTCATTTCTCCTTCCAATGCCCACCTCCCCCCTTCGAATCGCCGCGAATGCCCTTTGGTCGTGCGTTCGCGCTTACAATGCTCGCTTCGAGCGACCATCGCCGCACCCAAAATGGGCGCCTGCTCCACTGCTAAAACGCCGAGAGCGAACCTTTCCACCCCTGGGGTGGCCACGTGAGACCGACTCGTTGTGCCCTGTCTGCGTCAAGGAGGTGCGCGCGGCGATCTTGGAAGGGCGCGCAGATTTTAGGACGCTGATCGACGACAAGCCGGGTGAAGTGCGTGCGAGGATTGCGCAGCAGGGACAGGAACTGGTGATGACAAAGACGTGCGAAAAGCACGGGCGGTTCGACGATGTTCTCTCGGTCGACGCCGCCTTCAGCGCCCGGATCGAACGCCTCTTCCCAGGCCGAGATTTTCTCGCGCCCGCGAGCAAGCTGCGCAATCACGGAAGCTCGACCATCAAGTACGGGCGAGGGTCTGTTCTGACCGTCGACCTGACCAATCGCTGCAACATGATGTGCGATCCGTGCTTCATGGACGCAAACCAAGTGGGCTTCGTTCATGAACTCGAATGGGAGGAGGTCCAGCGCATTCTCGACGACTCCTTGACCGTGCAGCCACGTCGGCAGATGAGCGTTCAGTTCTCCGGGGGAGAGCCGACGCTCTCGCCACATTTTTTGCGTGCAATCGAATACGCCAAAGAGATTGGTTACTTCTGCGTCCAGTGCGCTACGAATGGCGTCCGGTTTGCGCAGGAGCCCGAATTTGCGCGCGCGGCGAAGGAGGCAGGCCTGAGGCTCGCCTACTTGCAATTCGACGGCATCGGCGAAGATGCCAATGCACATCGCAGAGTCGGGAACCTGTTCGACGTCAAACTGCGCTGTATCGAGAATCTTCACGCGGCTGGAGTGGACGTGGTGCTCGTCGTGACGGTCGTGCGTGGCGTCAATGACGATCAGGTTGGGCGCGTCGTCCGCTTCGCGATCGAGAATGCCGACAAGATCACTGTGGTATCTTTTCAGCCCGTCAGCTTCACCGGCCGGGACGAAGACATCGCCGATGATGACCGTCGCGCCAAGAGATACACTCTGTCGCACCTGGCCCAAGATATGAAGGCACAGCTTGGTACAACCGAGCCGCTGCGCGACTGGTTTCCACTCTCTGCGATGGGGCCTTTTGGCGATCTGACCGACCTGTTGCTTGCCGACCGCGCCGAGTGGGGAGCGCTTCAATGTGGCTGTCATCCCAACTGCGGCATTGGCACGGCCCTGCTCGTGCACAAGCACACGAAAGAGATGGTTCCGCTCGCGCAGGTCCTCGATGTGGAGGGTCTGCTCGCTGACATCCAAGAGATCACGGACGCCGCACAGGCTCGTCCGGTGGCGCTCATCCAACTGGCGATTGCGCTGTGCCGTAGATACAATGGCCATGAGTCACCACGCGGGTTCGGAGTCACAACGCTGCTGCGCCAGTTCCTGAGCCAGACCGGAGCTCGAGGCACAAAGGTCGGAGCCCACGCCTCGGATGCGCGCGAGTTCCCATGGCGAATTCTTTTTGTCGCCGGCATGTGGTTCCAAGATCTCTTCAACTACGACTTTCGGCGTACCGAGATGTGCATCATCCCTTACGGCACACAAGAAGGTGAGATTAGCTTCTGCGCATACAATACTGGCGTCGGATGGCGGCAGATCGTCGAAAAAATGCACAATTCGGCGACGCTGGCCGACTGGTACAAGACGCGCGGCAGGCACCCCGTCTTTGCGAAGAACCAGTTGCTGCCTCTTGCGCCAGCGATGCGAACGGTCCGCCTTCCCGTGGTGGGCGGATGATGCGAGCGGTGACCACGGTCGACCGGCGACGACTCCTCCCTCCAGAAATCATGGAGATGGACGCGCTCGTCGATTGACGGTACGGATTCGCGAGCGTCCAGCGCATGCGCCCAACCGCTACCGCGTTTGCCGCGCTCGCCGTCGTTCTGACGGGGACCACCTCGTACTTTGCGTTCCTGCCTCGGAATTCCGGGCTCCTCGCACTTTGGATCTTGGCGGTCGGCCCGGCGCTGCTGCTTGGTGGACTGGCCGCGCTGTGGGCACACCGCGAGCAACTCTTGGGTGAATGGCTCTTGCCGCGATGGGGGGACTTCACCCGGGGTGTCCTGGGCGCAGTGCTCCTCTTTTCGGTTGGATGGATGTTCGTGCATGTCGTGGCGCAAGCAGGTTCGACGCGCGAAATATGGCTCGTGTCCATATACGACGTGATCGGCGACGCCCGTGTGCTCCAGGCGCACGCGCCCTTGGTCGCAGCCGCGATCGGGACGTCGGCGATAGCTGAAGAGATAGTGTGGCGCGGCGCGATCACTCGGCTTCTCGCCGAACGTGTCGGGTCACGGATGGCGTGGGT
>JALYHX010000195.1 GCA_030776305.1 Myxococcota bacterium | reverse complement strand
TACATGCACCGGTAGCCTTTCGCGCTTGAGCACGGCAATTGGTTTGGGGCCCCGGGATACGACCGTGGCCCGTGCAAGCTCAGTGCGGAGCTCCTCGCCAATTCCAATGGCCGCTGCGACCCGAAGCACTCGGTCAAGACCCACTCCGGTCGTCAGAACGACGATCGCGCCGTCGCCGACAATGGCGCCGTAGAGGCGGGCGACGTCATCGGCGCAGTCGCGCTCGACTTCGCGAAGGGCGGGTACACATAGCGGGACACCTCCGTGGCGTCTCACGAGCGACGCGAGTTCGCTCTCCATGCGTGCCTCGAGCAACGCGATGCGAACACCGCGAAGAGGCTCGTCCACCCGGCCGACTTCCGTCGTCGCATCCCTCTGCCTTGCTTCCATCCGCGTCATGGGTTTTTCCACCAAAAGCACTTTCGCCGACCGCCCAGGATAAACCTACAAGGGCGTTGTTTCCCGCGAATTTCAAGTGCATGTCCAACGGGGTGTCACCCACAACACGGACATGCTATCACCGGCCTCCACTCGCGACCGTCGAGCGTCCTCCGGACGTTTGACTCGCACCCGAGGCTGCGCGGAAAGGGGGCAGGGAGATGGCGGATCAAGGCGATCGACACGTCGCGTGTGTGAACACGTGGCTCGATCGCGCAAAGCGGCTACCGCCCATGCAGCTGCTGGACGCATCTCAAGCGGCATTTGATGCGCTCTGGGCGCGTACGCATCGCTCACTCGGCGACGTAACGTTGACGGCGATCGTCGATCGCGTGCTTTGCTCTGCCTCCGACGCCTTTCCTGAGCTGGGGGCGATGCAAGCCGAGACGGGGCGGTTTCCGTTCCGGAAGTTCCGCACCCACGCAAGTCGCCTTCCACTTCAGGAGCGGGCCGATGCCATTCGCTTCGTCCTGGTCGAATTTTTGACGGTTCTTGGAAACTTGACGGCAGAGATCCTGACGCCAGCGCTGCATTCCGAGCTATCGAACGTGAGTCTCGGAAAAACGCGTCACGCGCCCGCCGGCAAGCGCCACCCGTCGCGATCAAGCCATACGAGAAGGTCATGACCAAGAGAGTCGACATCGCCCGTGTTCGTACTGGCATTCGCAACTTGGACGCGTTGCTCAAGGGAGGGTTGCCGGCGGGCTCTGTCTCGGTGGTCGGAGGATCGCCCGGGGCCGGAAAGACGACCCTTGCGCTCCAGCTCTGCTTCAACGCAGCGACGCCAAAGCACCGCGCGCTGTGCTTCGGCACCCTCTCGGAGCCGACGGCCAAAACGCTACGGTATTTGAGTCAGTTCGACTTTTTCGACCCCCAGAAGCTCAATCACGCGGTCGAGTTCATCGACCTGGGGCTCATCGTGCGGTCCAAAGGGCTTGAGCAGGCGTCAAAGCTTTTGCTGAGCCATGTGAAAAAGTTCAAACCCGCTTTCGTCGTCATCGATAGCTTCAAGGTCTTCGATGACCTTGCCGAGTCGAAGGAAGAGCTACGGAAGTTCGCCTACGAACTCGCGGTCAATCTCATGGCGTGGGAGACCACGGCCCTCTTGCTCGGGGAATTCGGGCCGGAGGCGATCGCGACGAACCCGCTCTTTTCGATCGTCGATGGGCTCATCCTCCTCGCGCAGCGCGAGCATGACGGCGAGCAGCAGCGGTTGATACAGATCGTCAAGATGCGTGGAACCAATCATAGTCGCGATGAGCACCCATTCGTGATCACGGAAAAGGGCATCGAAGTCTTCGCGGCAGGGGTCACAATCAAGCGCGACGACCGCGCGTCCGACGAGCCGCGCTGCAAGACGGGAATTTCGAGGCTCGACCAGCTGCTCGGCGAGGGCATCCCGCGCGGATCGAGCCTTCTCGTCGGCGGTGTCGCGGGTACTGGAAAGACCGTTCTGCTTCTCGAATTCATCTATCGCGGCGCCATCGCCGGAGAAAAAGGGATTGTCTTTTCGTTCGAGGAGACCGAGGCGCGCTTGCGGGCGGCGGCTCGTGGTCTCGGCTGGGACCTGGACCACCAGATCGCGCGGGGGATGGTCGAGATCGTCTTCATCGCTCAGCCCGATATCGTGGTCGAGGCGCATCTGTTGATGATGCATGAACGCATCGAAGCGATGCGCGCGCGGCGGGTGGTTGTCGATTCGATCTCGGTATTCTTGCACAAGATAAAGGACCCGCAGACCGACCGCGAAAAGGTCTTTCAGCTCGCCAGCGTCGTGCAAAACGCCCAAGCAGTCGGGCTCTTCGCCACGGACATTGCATACGGTTCCGGCAAGATTAGCCGCTTCGGTGTCGAGGAAACAGTCGTGGATGGCGTCATACTGCTCACATCCACGGAGGAACGCCTCGAGCGCGAGCGCTATATTGAAGTCTACAAGTTACGCAACACCGCCCACCTGAAGGGGCGCCACAGCATGACCATCGGTCCCGGCGGGCTCGTCATCTTTCCTCGGTACACGGTCGACGCGGAGCTTCAGATGCCGCCATCCTCCGTGCATGGTTCCGTGACGCTGGCTTCGGGTGTGCCCGGTTTGGACACGTTGCTCGGTGGAGGACTTCGCGAGCGGAGCGTGACGCTCCTCTCGGGCGCGGCGGGCATCGGCAAGACCACCATCTCACTCCAGTTCATCGCCGAGGGGGCAAAGGCCAGGGAGCGGGGCCTGTACGTTGCGCTCGAAGAGGGGCCCGCGCAGATCATGAAGACTGCTGAGGCCCTTGCGCTCCCTTTGAAGCAAGCCGTCAAACGCGGAATCTTGGAGGTGGCATACTTGCCGCGCGAGCATATCCGCGCCACCCAGCTGGTCGCGATCCTTGCCGACAAGATTCGCACGAATGGGGTTCGCCGCCTGGTCCTGGACGGCGTGAGCCAGATTCTCGGCGAGACCGCGCCCGAGATGGTGCGCGATCTTCTCTTCGCGCTCGCGAAGAGCTTCAAGAGCCTTGGGGTCACGAGCCTCTTCACGCTCGAGTCGAACTCGATGTATTCGACGGAATCGGTCACGAATCGGAACTTGTCTCCGATTGCCGACAACCTGGTGGTGCTGCGTTACTTGCGCGTCGGCGCCGAGATCCGGCCTACGCTCATGGTCGTCAAGACGCGCACCGCGGTCCACGGCTGGAACATACACTTCTTCACGATTGCCAAAGGCGGCGTACGGATAGGCGACCCCGTCGAAGGCAAATCGCGGCCGACGAATAAGTCGAAAGAGACACAGATTCTCGTGCCGGCGGCGAGCCGAAAGCGCCGATGATCTCCCGCCGGCCTGCCAGCGGGCAGCACAGGGTCGCGCCAGCCCAGGGGGCGAAGACTCTTGGTGTGGAGCGGGAGGACGCCAGGCGCAAGGCCCGCAGGAATGCCCACCGCCGACTTCGACATCTCTATGAAGTGAGCAAACTCCTTACCGTATTCGAAGACGTCGAAGAGACTGTTCGTGCAGTCCTCTCGGCCATGGCACCTACGCTGCCGCTTCGCAGCGCCGTCCTTCTCCTGGGCTCTTCTGAAACACCGCGGACATTTGCTTGGAAAGCCAAGGGGCTCGACGAAAACGCATTGCAACTCGCCTTGGCTCACGCTCAGACTGCGTATGCCTATCTCGTCGGGTCTGCGGCTGTCGTCATCCAAGGGAGCACGACGTCGGTAAATGACATGGCCGGGAGGCGCGACGAAAGTAGCTCCGCACATGGTCTCGGATCGGAGGCCTTCATCTTGCTGCCGCTCGTCATCGAACGCCGTCCCGTTTTCGGCGCTCTACAAGTCGAGGGAGTAGGGCGACTCGACGAGTCGGATTTGGCTTTCGTGAACTCCGTGGTCAATCAACTGGCGCTGGCGATTGATCGCCACGCCGCCATCGAGGCGACAAGAGTTGCCGAGAAGGCAAAGCGCCGCGATGCCGAAGAGAAGCGAGCGTCCGCAGAGCAAGCAGCCAGGGTCCAGCAATTCCTTTCCGAGCTGAGCGCAGCTCTGGGTTCCTCTCTCCAATACCGGAACACGCTGGCGACTTGCGCGCGCCTCGCAATCCCATTCTTGGCAGACGTGTGCGTCATCGACGACGTGGCGGAAGACGGAACGGTTCTACGTCTGGAAGTTGCCATAGCGGATGAGACGACAGGCGAGCTTGCCGAAAGAGTTCGGAGCCTGGTGCCGAAACGAGGCTCGCAAACGGCGCCAGGCGGGGTGCTGGAT
>JALYHX010000194.1 GCA_030776305.1 Myxococcota bacterium | reverse complement strand
AAGCAAAAATTGTAGGCGAAGAGGGCAACCACGCCGATGCTCGACACCGCGAGAAAGCGGTCCAATCGATCCGATCGGACCACGAGCAGCCGCAGCCCAACCAATCGGTGATACCTGGCAACAAGAGCGGGAGGACTACGAGCGCCCCAATTGCGGGCACGAACATTTGGGCGACGCGCCACGTCAGAACGAAGGCCCCCCAATCGTCCACGAATCGCGTGGTCGTCACTTTCAATGCATCCAAGTTAGGCTGGGCCAGGTGAGGAAAGCTCGACTTCGCGGCGCCGCTGATCGGCACGAAGACACCGGCATACCAGCGGTTAATCACTAGGTATCCGCCGATCGTTGCCCCATAGACAGCGATGGCGCCGAATGCCTGTCGCCGCTGTCGTCGCATCAGCGCCGACACCGCGCAACTCACCAGCAACGGGAGCGCCACGAAGACGAGATCGAGCCGGGCGAGCGTCATCAACGCGAGGCAAGCGGCATCAAGCTCGGCTCGGCGGGGGCCGGCGCGCGAAAAGCGCCACGCGATCCATCCGAACGTGGCCAGAGCCAGAGGGCTCTCCATACCGTTCATCAGGCTCCACATCGTTCCGTAGAGCGGCTCTGGGCCCTCGATCCAGTGTGCGCCCCCTCCTTTTACGTCGATGGCTTGGTACCAAGCGGGCGCCATGATGAGCCCGTACATCCGCAGGGGCAAAAGCATGATCCAAGTCGATAGGTGCCGCTTTGCTTCCAGAAAGGCGAGACAGAAAAGGCCAACCGACAACGTGACGAGCGCAATGGAAAGGACGATGGAGGCGACCACATATTCGCCATCGCTGAATCGCACCCACGAGCAAGCCTTGTACAGGATGCCAAGCGAAACCTGCCACAGCGGGTGAAAGCCATTCGTTGGGAAGACGCCATCGAACGAGGCGTAGCCGTGAGTGGCGATGTTTCTTGCGACTGTGTGGTAGTAAAATGCGTCAGCCGCGGAGTAGCGACAAGCGGCGGCGACCCCTCCATGCGCCACGTCGATCAGTGGTGGCCCTGCGGTGAGCAGTAGCGTGATGCCCAGAATCGCGCGGTCAGCGCGTTCCAAGGGAGGGGTTGTCCACGTCAACCGGTGCACCCCCGCGTCACAGCTGAAGGCAGACGAAGCACTCGGTAGAAGGGCACATTGAGCGGCGGGTTCTCGACGCGCGCCGCAAGACTCAGTCGAGCCATGCCGCCGAGTTCGAAGTACTCGAGCCGTAAGCTATGCACTCCCTCGGCGATCGGGACAGACTGCTCGCGCGTCGTGAATGCGTGACCGGACCACAAGTCGACTATCTCCTTGTCGTCGATGAACAGCCTGGATCCGTCGTCCGATCCAATGGTGAAGACAATGGTCGCCGGTCTGTCCATCACGAGGCACGTCTCGAATCGAGCAGAAAAATTGTCGGCTGGTATTCCGTCGCCGGGGCCGCCGAAGCCCCAGTCTTCGTTGGGAGACCTCACTTTCGACATTAGAACGGGATCCCCCGATAAACTGCTGTTCGCGTAATACGTTACACGCCATCTGGGCCTGTACAGCGGGAACAAAAGAGAGACGGCGACCAATGTGATTGTGACGGCGACGCCGGCGATCGCCAGCCACCGGCGCCACCGTATTCGCGCGCGAAGGCGACGCCGGGCGCGACTATCCAGGTCGGCAAAGGCCCTCAAGAGAGCCCGCGATGTTGCCAACATTCCCTATCTAGGAGCGCGGGGGCGTCGACCCAGGGGACGGTTTGCGCACTCACAAGGATGCTCCCCACAAAATGGTCTGAACCGTCCCTCAGCAGCTCGGGCAAGGCTGCGGGGCCTGCGCGCTCGAGAGAGGCGCGAACTCAGACGCGCTCTCGGGTTCGTCACCTCGCAGGAGCCGTTCCAACGTTGCGACAGCGTACCAAGCTCGAACGAGAATCGCGCAGGTCGGCGGCGCGTAAGAGCAAGTGTCGCTCGCCGCCAAGAGTGCGCCGATCTCCGCACGAAGTGCTCGGCGGACACAACCGATTCGGACGTTCCGGTCGTCGCCTTCGGCTTCGCGCGCGTCGACCGCTTCGATGGACACGCCGAAAGACGCATTGTCCGCGCCATTAGTCGCCAAAGAGACCCCCTTCGAGCAGGTCGCCACGCCGTTCGCCTTCGCCGGCCACCGGGTTCGCTCCGCCGCAGGCGACGAGGACAGCCAAAAAGCGGAGGCCGAGGAGCAAGGTCGCAACGCGACGGAACGTCTGGCTCATGCGGGGACCCCGGTAGAGCAAAGGTTGGGCCTCCCCGAATGACGGCCGGAGACGCCCTCCGCCACGGAAGGAATCCGTAAAGCATGTCGCAAGGATCCCGGGGGAGGAGCAGATGGCACGGTGTGGCACGCGACCGGTCGAACGCCATTCCCGCCGACGGGCGCTGGCGACGCGTGCGCCGCGCGCCAATGCACACTTGCATCCTTCATCGAACCCGACGGGGCGACAGCGTTCGCTTGCGCAAACCTGCCTCGCCTTCATCTGCGAAGTCCAGGGCGGCCGGTGTCTCGGGTCGGGCGCGACGTGCGCGAAGCGCCGGTCGCAAAACGATTGTGATCCGTGGCCTTCCGCAGGCGCGTTCTGCTGCCTCGACCAACCAGACGCCAGTACGAACGTCGCGGACGCGAGCGACCAGGATGCGGACGCTCAATTAGGCATAAGAGGGGGGTGGCGGTCGGAAAGCGAGCCAGGGACGTGATCGCAACCGGGACGCCGGCGACCGTCTCGACGCCTGCAGCCTCGGGATCGATCGCTTCGCGTCCCAAGGGCAGGCCTCGC
>JALYHX010000193.1 GCA_030776305.1 Myxococcota bacterium | reverse complement strand
CTCGTCGTCGTCTCCGTGACCCCGACAGCGGTTGGAAACCACACGAGTGGCGAGTCGTAGTCATATTGAATCGCCGCAAGGACGGACGGCCAACCCGAGAGTGTCGCTCCATCCGCGGTCGCCAGCGACGAAAGGAGCCATGCGCCAGCGTTGTCCATTTCGTCGACCATCACGAGGCCCCACATGCCTTCGAGCGGCGTCGACCCGATGAAAACCCCGGGAGCGGCGTTCGGGGGCGCGACCGCTCGGACGGCGTTTCCATGCACGCCGACCGATGGTGTGTCGCTGGGCGCGACGGCCGTCACGAAGTTCGCCCCGGAATCGTGGAGCCTCCCGACGAAGTCGATCGCCCAGAGCGCCTCTTTCCAAGTCGTGTAACCGAGCACACCGGGACCGATGACGTGTTCGGCCTGATTGCGGTCGCTCAGGCGGAGTTTGTTGTAGTCGCACTCATAGCGAAACACGGCCTGGCCGCCGTACTGCTTGACCCCGCCGTAGCCGGTCACGGTCGTGCACGAGTTCACCACCAGCGTGTCCGGCGCCATCGTCGTGTCGAAACTCCGGTAGGGGTTCATGTTCGGCCAGAGACCCGGAAAACCGAAGTCGTTCAGCGCGTTGTTCAGCGGCGGCGGGATCGTTGCATACGACGCGCAATTCGTCCCCGCCACACTGCACTGAGCGACATCGGCGCCTGAGGCCGCAATGAGCGCGGCCACGCGGGTTTGCAGCTTGGCGAATCGGCTGTCCCCGGGCAGCGCTGCGATGAGCGGACCGTTGATCAGCGACACGCCCGCGCCGCTCTGATTGGCGACCATGTTCATGTGATACTTCGAATACTCGTACGACTCGACGGCCGTGCTGAAACCAAAGACGTCGATGACCGAATCGGCGATCGCAGCGCCGCAGTTGGTACAAGGGACGAAGTATAGGTCCGGCTGGGGCCCGTAGCGGCTGTACTGAAAGTACGCGAGATCGCGACCTGCGAAGTTGCTCGCGAATGGTTCTCCGCCGGTCTGCATTTCGCCTGCGGCGAACATGAGTTGCATCGTATCGGTGCGCACGGGAGTCGAAGTGAACTCGGCGTGTACGGGTACGCGCGGCCCGGTCCCAGGAACGGCAAGCCCGTCGTAACGGATGCGCGTGTGCTCCGGCGCCGCATCGCTCGGAACTGCGTCGATGCTGGTCGCTGCATGGTCGCCTCCGCATGCGCCCGCGTAAAGCGCGGTCGCCACGGCCACCGAAGGCGCGAAAGCGAGAACCACGCGGACGCGTTCCATGCGAGCGTATTATACTCCAACCAGAAGGACTCAGCTCCGCGGGGTCCCCACGCGGAAGACCATCCATGCATCGCCATGACGAGATTGACGCGACCCTCGCGAAGCACTTCGCGTGGACGTTCGTGAGGCCGGGTGACTCCGTCCAGCTGACAGAAAGGCTACGTGCCGCCGAGGCTGCTGCGCAGCTCCCAAGTCTCGATGCGACTGCGGCGGTGGGGGTGCCAGCCGTTATCGCAAGGGACACCCTGGAGCCCGTGCGACGACCCCCGCTGGAACGGGCAGGAGCAGACCGGCCGGCGGACCGGCCAGCGCAGGCCGACGAAGGAGCGCCCGAGCGGTCCCGCATGAAGGCGCAGGCGGCGTGTCGCGCACTTGCAACCGCCATTGCCGAAGCGTGGAGTCGCAGCGACGAGGAGGCCAGCCTCAACGCGGCGAAGCGATTGCTCGCGCGCGCGGATCGCCTCGGAATCGAGCTCTGGGAGATGCACGAGTGGCCCGTTGAGGCAGTTCGGCTGCTCCGCCTTCTCGTGCGGTGGGCTCCGAAAATGACGCGTCGACAACGAGAGCGCAGCGCGAGCGTAGCGACGCTGGTCCCCATCGACCACCCCGAGGCATCCGAACTCCTCGTCGAGATCGCGCGGGCGGGTGATCGCGTGATCGCCGACGCACTCCTCGCCGACGACGAGTGGGCGCCCGACGTCGGAGACGTCGACGCGCTCGCGGCGAGACTTGCAGACGTCGTAGACGACGGGCCGACGCACACCTCTCGCGCGATAGCGATTGCGTTCATCGCCCGGGCCGGTACGCCGACTGCTGCCGTGCCTGCGCTGCGCCGCGGGCTGCATCTTCCGAGCTTTGCCGTGCGCGCGCAGGCACTGGATGCGCTCGCGGTCGCGCAGCCGTGCCCGGTCGAGCCGGGAGACCTGGTGCGGGTACTGCGCGATCTCGTCGCCCATGCGGTACCGGGGGCGCTTTCGGATGACGACCATGAGGAAAACGAGCGAATCTTCGCCGAGGCAATCTTGGCGGTGCTCGAGTATGTCAGGCCGGACGAGGCCGCCGAGGCCCTGCTCGACTGGATCGACGCCGAGCATGATGCGCTGTGGCTTGATGCTGGCTGGGCAACCGAGGCGCTGGCGATCGCCTTTCCCGAGACCTCAGCCGCGATGGTGGATCACTGGCTGAAGTGCGCGCGGGCCTACGATCGGACGAAGGCGCTGGCCGCATTGGAGCGATTGCCGGACGAACTCGCGCGACCTCGACTCCAGCTCGCAGCGACCGACCCGTCCCCCTCGGTACGCGATGTGGCTCGGCAGCAGTGGCTGCAACGGTTCGGCGGGTTGTCTCCGGCGGATCCACTTCCGATCGGCGCGCTGACCGGGGCCTCATTACTCAGCGGGCCTCCGAGCGACCGCTTCTCATCGCGTCTCCTCGTAATGCAGGGCCGTGTCGCCGAGGCGCGACTCGCGATGTCGCGCGCTCTAATCGCAGAGGCGCCCGATCGGGAGGCGCTCGTCCTCCTGTTGCAGCTGGCCGGCGATGACGCCATTTCGAACGAGCCCCTCTCGCTGCATGACGCTGCGAGCCAGGACCAGTCGTGGGCGGTGATCCTCGTCGAGCGATTCGGGGGGCTTGGGATCGAAGGCCTATGCGCACTCGCCAATCGATTTCCCGAGCCGGAGAGCTTTGGGTGGATGCGGCGTCTGGGCGACCTCGTCGAGCGCGGGACGATCGCACGCGAGCAGGCCGCGCCCCTCCGCGCGCTGGCCGCCCACCATGTTGCGTCTGAAGACGCCGGCGCCATCGATGATTCGGTCCGATTACTGACACTCGTCGGTGCGCCACCGGAGTTGGTCGACCGTGCGCTCCGGCTGGCTCTCGACGTGGACCTCGCGTCGTCGGCGGCGCGTGAGCTGATCTTGACGTGGCCGGACCGCGGCGTCGACGCTCGCCTCGCATCGGAGATGGCCCTGGCCATCGCCGAGCGAGACTGGGCTCGAGTGCAACGCACCGCATCGGTGGCGCTCGGTCGCGGATCTCCCGCCGCGCGTGTCATCGCGCAGCGTGTCCTCGAGATTGCCGAGGACGATCAGGCGGCGGTCGAGGCCGCAGTCGAGTGCGCTCATCACATGCGCAAGCTCAACGAGCTGGATGATGCGTGGGCGCTCCTCGCGCTCGGTCGTCCCGAATCTCCGATCTTCACCGTGGCCGCGCGTGTCTGGCGAAGGAGCATCGCGGCGCGCTCTTCGCTCGAGGCCGCGCTCCTCTCACCGGCACGGGGTGGCGCGGCGCGGGCCGAGGCGGCCATCGCGCTGCTTTGGGGAGACCCTCCCCTCAGCCCCAGGGATCGCCGCTTGAGCGCCGTCCTGGGAATCGCTCCGCCCGTCGAGCGCGCGGAACTCGTACACGCGATGTGCATTCAGGGGGCGCCGCTGGCGCACGTCGCTCCGCACCTCGAAGAGCTACTCGCTTCTTCGGACGTGCACGTCACCCACGCGCTGGTTGGTGTGGCGCATTGGCTGAGGTCGCCCAAGGCGCAAGGTCTGCTCCGTAACGTACTTCCACGCATTGTCGACCAGGAGTTGCGCACGGACATCGAGGACGAGCTCGGGACGTCGGATGTGCCGTACTGGGTCGAGGGATAGGACCGCGGAATCGGCCAAGCATTCAGCAAGTCGCCCTCGATGCTTGCTTGGTGCAGAATGTGCGAGAGATCACCGAGGCCCTGAGCCCAGTCGATGCTGCGTGCCATTTGCAACGCGAACCCCGGGCGAAGTACAAGGGCAGCAGCCGACGCGCGTTGCGCTAGCGTGAGAGCCTGACCCTGGGCCTTGCGCGCCGAGTAGACTTCCATACACTCCCGCCCGGGTATGCCCGACAAGCACACTGGCAGTTGTCACTGCGGGAAGGTTCGTTTCGAGGTCGAGGGAAAGTTCGATCGCGCGATTTCGTGCAACTGCTCGATCTGTCGGCGGCGAGGGACCATGTTGACGTTCGTCCCGGCGGACCAGTTCACCTTGCTCGCGGGCGAGGACGCGCTCACCGACTATCAATTCGGCAAGAAGGTTATCCATCACGTCTTCTGCAGCACCTGCGGCACGGCCTCGTTCGCAAGAGGCGCCGCGCCCGACGGGACCAAGATGTGCGCCGTCAATGTACGGTGTTTGGATGACGTCGACCTCGACGAAGTCCAGGTCAAGCAGTTCGATGGACGGAGTCGGTAGACCGCACCGACCCTTTCAGACGGCTCTCGCTCTTCGATAAGCGCTTATCGCTGTCAGCACGTTTGCAACACGCGATGCTTGATCCGATAAGCTCGGTTGCAATGTCGCGACCTGTCTCGAGGGTGGCGTTCTTCTCTTCGGCTCGGGGGCGTGTTCACTGGTCTACGAGACCGTCTGGCTGCGCGAGCTGCGGCTGGTCTTCGGTGCATCCACGATGGCGTCTGCGGCAGTCGTTGCGTGCTTCGTCGGTGGGCTGGGGGCGGGTGGCCTCGTCTTTGGCAAGCGGGCAGATGCGCATCCGCGGCCCCTCGGGATGTATTCCATGCTTGAGGCGGGGATTGCGGCGTCTGCAGCCGTCTCGCCGCTTCTCCTTTTCGTCGTGCGGCAGGCTTATATCGGAGTCGGGGGGACCCATGTGCTCGGCGTCGTCGGGGGCAGCGTCGTGCGCCTGCTGCTCGCCGCCATCGTGTTCGCTGTTCCGACACTCCTGATGGCAGGAACGCTTCCGGCGGTTGCGAGCGCGGTCGAGAGCAAACAGGATCGCGGCCGGCGATCCGTGGCCGTGCTTTACGGAGTCAACACTCTCGGCGCGGTGACCGGGTGCATGCTGTCCACGTTCGTTCTTTTCGAGACGTATGGAACACGGATCACGCTTTGGATCGCATGCCTCGTGAACGCGATCGTTGCGCTTGCCGCGCGCAGCCTCGCTCGGGTCACCCCCGCTCCGCGCGCCAGTCCGCCGCGGGACGCTCTCTTGCGTGAGCGATCGGCGCCCGTATGGTTCACGCTCGCGGCCGCGGGGGTCTCAGGCTTCGTCTTCTGCTTGATGGAACTCGTCTGGTATCGAATGCTGGGGCCGCTCCTGGGTGGGACCGTCTTCACCTTCGGGCTCATTCTGGCGATCGCGCTCCTTGGGATCGGCCTAGGTGGCGCTGCATACGGGTTGCGCGCGCGGGCTCGCGAGGCGACGACGGTTGCGTTTGCGTGGACCTGTCTCGCCGAAGCCGTGTGTGTCGCCGTACCTTACGCTCTCGGGGATCGCTTGGCGGTCGCGGCTTCGCTGCTCCGACCAATTGGCGGGTTGTCCTTCGCACTTCAAGTAGCGGAGTGGGCGGTCGTGACGGGCGTCGTCGTATTGCCGGCGGCGTTCGTGACCGGCGTGGCCAGTTCCCGCTGGTCATCGGCCTCCTGGGACGCGGAAACCAGGAGGTCGGGCGCGATGTTGGTCTCACGTATGCGACCAACACTCTCGGTGCGATCGTCGGTTCGCTCGCCGGGGGCTTTGGCCTCATCCCGGTCCTCACGGCACCGGGCTGCTGGCGGCTCGTCGTGTGGCTGCTTGCTGCGCTTGGTGCCGTCGCGATCGCGTTCGACGT
>JALYHX010000192.1 GCA_030776305.1 Myxococcota bacterium | reverse complement strand
GGTATCTTTTGCCCCCCGGCTGGCTCGTCTATACGCTCTGTACAGGCGCCCTGCTCTGCTCGCTCGGAGCAACCGGCATGGTGATTGTATTCGCGCTGTTCGTTCAGTCGCAGAGTTTGTCGCTCGCCCAGCTCGACGCTGGTTTGCGAGAGCGCGAGGCGGATGGGTCCAGAGAGTTGCCGCCGGGAGCCATCTGACGCCGTACCGTACCGCGCTCAGTCCGGCTCCGACCGCTGGTCGGGCCGCACGCCCTCTGGTTTGTTGCGTGGAACGATCGCGCCGTCTGTGCGGCGCAGGATGGCAATCAGACTTGCCCCGCGCTTGTATGGTGGGCGGGTCCCGTGGTCGATCGCTCGTTCCAGCAGCGTGGCTTCTCCGGAAAAGAGGCTCGCGAGCCAATGATTGACGAACCAGGGCGGCATCGAGAAATCAGTGCCAGCTTTACCGGCTGGGCGGTCGCGATGCTTGCTCATCGTTCGCACGGCTTTGATGATCGGAAAAAGGCGCGCGTTGTATGGCGACAGCAGGCGCTCCTCGACCGCCAGCCCCCGCCACGTCTCGCGCAAGCGCCCGATGTCGTAGCGGCGCCAATGGCCGAACGATTCGTCGTGAATCGTCCACAAGGAGGGATCGGCCGGCACGGTGATCAGAACGTGTGTACCCGGTCGCAAGAGCGACAGCAGCTGACTCAGCATCGCGAATTCGTCTTGAACGTGCTCTAGGACATCCATCAGAAGCACGGCGGACGCGGCGCCGAATCGGTCGGCGCACGCGGAGAGTTTTGCCTCGCAAGCGTACTCCACTCCGACGAAGCGCGACTTCGCCAAATCGATGGCCTGCGCCGATTCGTCGAGGCCAAGGCACCGGTATGAGCTCGACAGGGCGGCGATGTTCGCTCCCGTTCCGCATCCGACGTCAATCACGAGCGCGTCGGGTCGGGGCGGAACGACGCGCTCGAGCAGTCGTTGGACGATTGTGCGTCGCCCCAAGAACCACCAGTGTCGGTCCTCGAGTTCTGCATGCAGAGCGAATTGGGCGTCGCGCATTCAGCCGGCCGCTTTTCTGAAGTATGCGATGGTGCGTTCGAGACCCTCATCCAGCTGCACCCGGGGCTGCCAATCGAGCTTTGCGAGGGCCAAATCAATGTCCGGCCTTCGCTGTCTCGGATCGTCCGGCGGGAGGGGCTTGTACACGACTCTCGATTTCGATCGCGTCATGCGCAGGACCTTCTCCGCGAGCTCGCGCATCGTAAATTCAACTGGGTTGCCCAAGTTCACGGGACCGTGAAAATCCATTTCCGAGTCCATCATTCGCAACATCCCTTCGATGAGATCGTCGACATAACAGAACGACCGCGTTTGTGAGCCATCTCCATAGACGGTGACGTCCTCGCCACGCAGCGCCTGCATGATGAAATTGCTCACGACCCGTCCATCGTTCGGGTGCATACGTGGTCCGTACGTGTTGAAAATGCGGATCACTTTGATGTCGAGGGCGTGTTGCCTTTGGTAGTCGAAGAACAGCGTCTCGGCGCAACGTTTTCCTTCGTCGTAGCAACTGCGCGAACCGATGCAGTTGACGCGACCCCAATAGCTCTCGGTTTGGGGATGCACCTCTGGGTCGCCATAGACCTCGGATGTCGACGCTTGCAAGATGCGGGCTTTCACGCGCTTCGCAAGGCCCAGCATGTTGATCGCGCCGTGCACGCTTGTCTTCGTCGTCTGAACGGGATCGAACTGATAGTGAACCGGCGACGCGGGGCATGCCAGGTTGAAGATTCGCTCCACCTCGACGTAGAGCGGAAAGGTGACGTCATGGCGCATCAGCTCGAAACGCGGCTCCGCCAACAAGTGCGCGACGTTGCGCTTCGTTCCCGTGAAGAAGTTGTCGACGCACAAGACGTCCTCACCTCGAGCGATCAGTCGATCGCACAGATGCGAACCCAAGAAGCCTGCCCCTCCGGTCACCAGAGTCTTTCTATCCATGCGTTTCCTCGGAAGGGGTTCGGTATAAACGCGTTCGCCGGGGTCCCCTTCGTGCGGCATCCCGGTCCCGTCGACAGTCGCTTCGTTACTCGCCTCTGCGCTTGCGCGCGCCGAGGACCGCGAGCTTCAGGTAACTGAGTTGGCTCGCCGCGGCGTGCTTGACCAAATCAAGCTTGTTCACATCGCGCGAT
>JALYHX010000191.1 GCA_030776305.1 Myxococcota bacterium | reverse complement strand
TCGTAGAAGTGCACCGTCATCCGGCCGCCGCCGCACGACTGTCCGACCGACGAGACGGTCGTGGGCGTCGGGGATTCGTCGGGGCCAGCTCGCGGCCCGCGCCCCCCTACCCCGCTCGCCCCCGGGGGCAGTCTCGCGCACACGACCATCGCCGCGGCGAAGGCCACCCCTATCGCTGGCGCCAGCCTGAAGCGAAGCCTCACGCGACCTGGGAAACCGCCACATACATCGCCGCGAGCGTCGACACGTCCTCGAGATCGAGTTCCGTCTCGCCTCGAGATCGAACGTAGGAACGCAACTCAGTCGCCGCGACGTGCCAGCGCTCGACCAGGACGCGCGCCTCCCGATCTCCGAGCGAGAGGCCGTGCGACTCCACAATCTCGCGCTCCATCGCCGCACGCTTCGCGAACGCGCTCGGAACGGTAGCTGGGCCGGCAGTCTGGAGAAGACTCGGCCAATCGATTCCGAGCGGCACGTAACCGTGCCGCTTGCGCCGATCGAGGAGCTCCAGCCAGCGATGTTCGAGCGCCTCACCATCCGCGAAGGTCTCGGACCGTTCACGCAGACTGCGATTTCCGAGGCGGCCCCACACGATGCGCAAGCAGGGTTCGCAAAACAGTGTCCGGCACACGGTCAGGCCGTAGACGCGAAAGCGGTTACGCGACGGGTCGACCAATCGAAGTTCTACGTCGCGCCCGAAGAGCTCGAGATTCATGGCTGCAATACCTCCGAGCTCACCATCCATCGCCGCAGAATGATCGTCAAGTCGTTTTGTTATACATAACTGCCCGCCCCAAAATCATCCGAGCGCCAACGCGTGGAGACCTCCCCTGTCTCTTCCGCCACATTGCTGCGTTGGAAGACCTCCACCCGAGCATCACGCATGGCGTCGCCGGCGCTGTCGACCTGTTATGTGATACGAAACACACAATGCCTGGAGGCCGTCCGACCGACGATCCAAAAACCGAGCTCGTGGCCTTTCGATTGGCCCCTCGGCACCTCCGCTACCTCGAACGGCGAGCGCGACACGAACGCATTACACTCTCCGAGGCGCTGCGGCGTGTACTCGACAAGGTGGCCGCGTACATGCCCGTCATCGGCACAGCACGCAAACAGAGACGATCGAAACCTCGGTTCAAGCGCGACCGCCGAGCAAACGAATGACGGGGCGGAATGACTGTAGAGCCCCTACGTGCGACAGGTATTCCAGCGTGTCTTATCTAGGAACGACGGTGCAGTTGGACCCAGGAAAGGTCGTGACGCCTCAGCATCCCGCGAAGGCGCCGTGTGCTCAATCCGGAGTATTGCCCCATGAGCGAAAGGTTGCCTCGGTATTCGATGCGAAGCCTCGACAGATACTCGTAATCCATGAGCTCTAGACCCTCGCGGTAGGTTCCCCAACGGAGGTCAGATTTCGTTAAAACACGACCACGACAGCCTCGTACGGATCGGGCAAGGACGTCTTGCAATTGGCGAACATTGGCTAGCCAAGGATGGCTCCACGCAGCATCGGCCTGCAACCTGTGTGCGGATGGCGCACCCCCAAGACCACCGTGGATTTTACGCCGTCCTTTGAACTGGGCGCGACGAAGAACACGATGGCTCCTGCCCCGACGACGGCGGCGGCCGGTGAGCAGCGAGATGGTCCAGGCCGTGGCCAGGTCGTGAGCGGACTGCATTTGTGACAGTTCGCTCGGACCGCCACCACAACTCGTCTGAGTGGCCGTTGCAGACGGCCGTCGCGTCGTCGTACGCCGCTTTCAACATGAGGCCGCTGATCACGATGGCAACGAACCCCGCGACTCCTGCACTGCCGATCGTCAAGCCGATGACCCGTTGGCTTTGACCCGGCCGTGAGGTACCTTGATCCGCGACCCGCGGAATCGAGCCCGCGACTCAACGGCGCAGTCGCGCAATCGCCTATTGTTTATGGGCTCAGACTCGGTGGCCCGCCCGGCTGATTCAGTTGTCGAGGCGACTACCGTCCAGCCAAGCGCCACAAATTAGACGGCCCAGGATTGCCCGGCAAGGCGCGTTGCCCCCTGAATAGACGCACCACCATTCATCCGCGGCGGCGCAGCCCCCGGGGGTGCAGAACGGGCCTTGGACGCATTGCCCGCCCGCTCCACACACTTGGTCGCCGGCCGCCGAATTCGTCGGTCCGCCGGACGACGAATCGGACGACCCACTCGACGAGCCAAGAGGTCCGCCCGCCGGCGGCGCCGTACAGTGACTCGCCCCTGAGTCCGTTGAAGGCTGCGCCGTCGCCCCTTGCGCTTTCATAGAGATCGTCTGGCCCTGCTGCGACTCTGGGGTTTTGCCGGCGCTGCACGCTGGCAAGAGAAACATCGCGACGGTCAGCACCAGCGCCCCTCGTTCTCTTCGCATAGAGTACCCCTTGATCATGTAGAGAGGAATCTACCGCGCCTAGGACAGCAGCGCAATCGAATCCGCTCGTACGTGCCCCAGTGGCAACCCGGAAAGTCCCTTTGGATCGCTATCGAAGGCTCCAGTTCAGCATCCCATATGCTGTGCTCCCGGTCGCGCCCCAGTGGCAACCCGGAAAAAGTCCCTTTGGATTGGCATTGGCGGCCCACGACGTCGAGTTCCTCACGTCGTTAAAGGAGTCCCAGGTCGGACCGGCTTGGAAAATCCAGATATTGTTGAACGTGATGGAACCCCCCGGGGGCAGATCCGCACACGAGTTGAATCCATAGTTTTCGTTGACCGCGCTCTGCGCCGTGGTAAACTTCGGCCACGAATTTGGGATGTTGGCAACCTCCAAGTCGGCCCAGGCGCCCGAAGTCTCGTCCCTAATGTAGATATCCCAACCATCGGGACTTCCCCCAACCAGGTTGATGGAGCCGTCGACCAAGTCGCCGGCGTACACGCCGCTGACGGGGCCTTGCTTGAACGCTTGGCATCTGCATTGCGCGTCGCAATTGAACAAACCCCACGACGAGATCTCCCATTCCTGCGCGGTGTAGCCCCACGACATGACGGGCTGAATGATCGCGACGGACTTGCCGCCGGACTGCGCCTCAAGCGACGGGAAGAAGTACTCGAGGGGCGCATCCCCAATCGGCGGTGTCGGATTCGCCGGTACGGTCCAACTAGTCGAGAGGTAGTCGTACGAGTTCATGCCCGAGATGTTCCTCGCGTTTGCCCAGGTCCAGGCGTACCAGCCTCCCGCGCTTTGGCAGGCCGGCACATGTTCCGAGCATCGTGCAGCGACCCCGACCTTCTTGCCGTCGACGTCCATCTCTCCCTTTCCCAGGTCGACGCGGCCGCCGCGCGGGACGTTCGTAACGCAGCTATCGTCCAGCTCTCCGAACGGAGTATTCTTTCTGCTAGCCCACGCGCCCGCAGGACTTAACCAAGTCCCGCATGTTGCCAACACCAATATCGTCCATCTTACCTTGACAGTGTTTCGCATGTTCCCTCGGCATTTGGAATTGGTTTGGGCTCTACCTTCGTGATGAGAAAAAGTGAGAAAAAGGGCACTCGTGCCGGCAACCGACCGGAAGCATCCGTGATGCCACTCGTGCCGCGCAACCGACCGGAAGCATCCGGTGACCCCCGCGGCCTCGAAAACAACACAGGCAATGACGGGCGTCAAATCGTTTCGCTTCACTTGAGGACGCGGCCGGATGCGCGACCGCACCGTGAGGCACGCAGACGCCAGTCCGTGCGGACTTTGAACATGGCGAACACTGCGAGCTCCCCGCTTCTGCGGCGCCCTCGTCGTGGATCACCGACATTCAGAAGAACCGGGTTGATTGGGAGGCACTGCCATATTGCCAGCGTGCCCCAACGAATGCCAACGGGAGCGCGCCTGCGGCCGGGCGACATAGTTTTCACGCGTACAGGTGCCACAGCGGGGAAGAGTTTCTTGATTCGTTCGTGCCACAGCTTTCGCGATGTTGTTGCGATCCGCATCGTCGGCGCGCTCCGGTCGCAGGGCATCCACCTTCAGGCACTACGCAAGGTCGTCGCTTACCTCGCAGCGCGCACTGGTCTCTCACCCACTGACGCGTTGACGTCGACAAGCCTCATCACGGAAGGCCACGACGTCTACGAGGTCAAGGGCGACGTCTCGATCTCGACGTTGGGTCGTCCCGGGCCCACGGGGGGCTCGATAGGGAGGCATCCCAAATGAATAACTGCTTCGTGGGGCGGTGCGGGACAAGGGCACTGGCCGTGGCCACATCCTCCGGCCCCCAATACAAGGAATCCAAGCATCGCGCCGACGATGTAGAGCACGACTCTCCACCCTTTCCTGTCCCGGCATTCGATCCGGGCAGATTGACGCAGGCCATCAGAGCCCCCGAGTATCGTCGTTAGCTGGGCCGTCGCGACTTGACGCTGGCCGGGCCACTCGAGATCCAGGACGACCTGCGACTCTGCACGGAGCTTGGTGGTAGGGGCCATCGGAAGTTACAGGGGTGTAAGCTTGCTTGTTCCCGACACCAACGGATGCTTAAGGAACTACAAGTTCGAAGGGCAATCGGCCAGGGGCAATCGCGTTCACGAGGGCCTGCGCTTAGGTTCACCCGGCCTTGTCAACTCGGGTCGAATTCTTACGCCTCATCCGTTCAGGCTGCAAACGGATGCGCCCTCGAAACGAGCACTCAAAATAAAGCTCGCACCGCGGCCAGCGCCCTCGGCCGCTCCTACATATAGCGTCGAACACTGGCCGCTTTTAAGTAATATGACCTGAAGCACTTGCACGCGGCCGAACCACGGGACACCAGTCTGCAACGCCGTCAGTGCGCCCGGTCAGACGTGTACACCGTGTTTTGTCGGAGTGCTGCCGACGCCATGACGATTGCGTCGATCGTGCCCGCGCCCCGAACGATCCCAACGGAGGCGCCGCCCATTCTCGCGGCCAGGTCGGAGAGTGGTTCTACGTGCATCGAGCGGAGCAGCGTGGCGCGTTCCTTTTCACGGAGCCCGGAATGAGCTTCACCCCGGGCTGGCCACGCGAGGTACTTGGCAGTGCGACTTTGTACTGGTGAGTTCCGAACCTAGCAGGCTGCGGATAAACCCCAGTTTGCGACCGTAACGGGGAGTGGTTCCGGTTTGCAGCCTAGCCGGGCGCCCTCGATCCTCAATCTCGCCCCGCTGGGGACGCTCCGCGGGGGCGGAGTCCACGGTGCTTCAGGCCGGTGCGGCGAGGAGCCGAGCCACACGAAGCAGGTTGTATGCGGCGGCGACCATGTACGCGGCGATCTGGTTGGCGCCGAAGCCTTTGAAGCGCGTCTTTTGGAAGTTGCCGACCGTCTTCATCCAGCCGAAGACCTCTTCGATGCGTTTGCGAAAGCGTTGGCTGATCGCGTAGCCCGGCTGTCGCGTCGTTCGCGCGTCGATTGCCGAGCGGCGGCGCTTGTGGATGTTCTGCGCGACGTGGGGAGTGACGTTGCGCTCGCGGCAATCGGCGACGAAGTCGCTCGTGTCGTAGCCCTTGTCACCGGCCACCGTGATGCGCTCCTTGCCGGGCAGACTCTCGTCGAGCATCTCGAGCGCGTTGCGGCGTTCCGCGTGGCCATCCGCCGAGTCCATCCGGAAGTCGACGAGCAGACCGTTGCGGTTCTCGATGAGCGCGTGCGCCGAGTACGACATCGCCTCCTTGCCCTTTCCCTTGCGTGCAAGCTTCACGTCAAGGGCCGGTGGTCAGACTACGACGACCATGACACGTTCCTGAACGTGACCGACGATAATGCCCGCGACCTTCTGCATTGGCTCGGGTTCGACGCCGGCGATCTCTGCGGACAGATTCCGGCCCCGAAGCTTGCTCGCCGATGTCGCGAACGGCTCCGGCTCATCGCCGCCAACATCGATCCCGCCAAGCCGTCCAGCGAGTCGCAAGGACAGAGCGGCGCACGATTCGTCTGTTTCGGACGCCGCGAGGGCTACCTCCACGACCGATGCGAGGAGCTGCTTCGCCTCGCCGAGGCCGCGGGCCAGGGCGAGATCGTTTACGCCTGACCCCGGAGGTCCGGGC
>JALYHX010000190.1 GCA_030776305.1 Myxococcota bacterium | reverse complement strand
CATTCCTTCCGTCGCGCGCATCGACGATAACGACGCGCACGCCGTCGGGGCTTCGAGCATCGACATCCACACGCGCGAGGGTATCGCCAGGGATTGCCCCATCAGGCGCTTCAAGGGGACTGCTTCGCACGCTGAGGTGCACTCGTCCGGCGAGCTCCCGCAACGTAGTAGCAAGCGCGGCGTCTACGTCGCCCAGAACGATCAGCTCGATGACTGTTCGCTTGTGCTCCGGCTCGGTCTCAGCGCCGCGGGCGCACAACGACAGGTACACCGCACAAGGCGTCGCGCCCCAGAAGAGCAGCAGTGGCCCCAGCCGCCGCTTCAACGCTCACCAAGCACCGCTATGCGCTCACGGGCATGGGCAGCGTGCGCCGAAGTCGGGTACGCAATGAGAAGCGACGACCACGCCGCCCCGGCCTCGTCCGAGTGGCCGAGTCGTTCGAGAGCGAGCGCTCGGCCAACGGAGGCTTCTTCGCCGAGAGCCCCCGCGCCTTCTGTCAGATAGTCGTCGAAATATCGCAATGCCGCAGCCGGTTGGTGCGCATCGAGCGCCAGGCGCCCAAGAATGCCGAGGGCGGTCCTTGCTTCGGGAGATCGGGGGTAGCGGGTCTCGAGCTCGGCATAGAGCGCCCGCGCTTTTGCGTACGAGCGCTGACCCAGCGCATCGTTTGCTTCTGCAAAGATTGTTGCTGCCAAGCGCTCGTGCGCGGCAGCGCTTGCGCGTTTGGGTAACGGCGCGCCGGGGGACAACAACGGAACCGGGGTAGCCCGGGATCCGACCGCCGTTTCGAGAATCGCCTCGCTCGCTGCAGCCGCGCGACTCTGTTCGAGTGTGGGTTGAGCGAGCGTCGGTGCTCTGCCCATGTCCGTGGGGGTCGAGACGCCACCGTGGCCGAACACACGTCGCCCCTCTGGCCAGGCCGCTGCAATAATGCTCGCGAGCAGCAACGCGGCCGCCATCAACACGCCCAATCGCGCGCGTCGCGAAATGGACGGCTTGCCCTTCGTGCGGTCCGAAGGGGCGTCGTCCGTGGTCGCCACGTCGGTCGAGCCGTCCTGCAAGCACGACGGAGGGAATGCCGCGGTCGCCGCCAATCCTACTGGGGGCCACCCACCAGGTTGCCCCTCCCCGCCGACAGCCGCCGCCCGTCGTGCAACTCCCACGGCGAGCGATACCATTTGCGCGAGATTCCCGCGGTGTGCCTCTGCGGCAAAGTCACTGCGGAAAGCGCCCCTTGCCAATCGCTCGAGGCGGCAGACTGGGCAGCTCGCGAAGTGTCCATCGAGCCGCTGCCGCTCATCGGCGGACAACGTGCCGAGCAATTCCTTGTCGATCAATTGCTCGGGATGCAGTTCGACGACCGTCATTCTTCTGCCCCCAGCATCTCGCAAAGGACTGGGTCGGCCTTAATGCGTCGTCGCATAGCCTCCTTCGCGAGGCGCACCCTGCTACGCACGGTGTTCACGGGGACCCCCATGGAGCCCGCGACCTCGTCGAGTGTCCAACCGAGCACGACACGTAGCGCAAGCGACTCGGCTTGCTCTTCAGGTAAGGTCTCGAGCAACTGGCGCACGAGCATTGCCCGCCGCTCGGCCATGTCGGTCACAGGGGCGGCTTCGGCCCAAGTCGAGATGGCATCGGGATCGACGAGGTCATCGTGGCGGACCTGCCGGGCTCGCGCGCGCTTTCGCTCGGCGAGCGCAGTTCGCACGGCGATGCGAGCGGCAAAGCGCGTAGGCTCGCATTCGCCACGAAAGTTCGGCAGAGCCTGCACGAAGGCGATCAGCGACTGCTGCAGCGCGTCGTCGGCATCCGGGTGAGCCGGACCGAGTACGACGCGTGCCACCGCAGCGAGCCGTGGGCCGACGAGCTCAAGCAACTTGCGTGTGGCGCGGATATCGCCGGCGGCCGCCTCGCGCGCGAGGGCCATTGCCGCACTCTCGCATGCCGTCTGCTCCGGTAACGCATCTCGTACCGCCGGAGGGGGGATGGCGGTGCGATCAATCATGGCTTCGCTAGCATAGTGGTAAGCTATAGGATGAACCGATCACGCAAGGCGTCCACATTTTGTTTTTTTTCGCCTTCGAAAGGTGTTTTTGGGCCCGAAATCTCCGGCCATGTAGCCCCAGAAGCTAGGTATTTGCTGCCGTACTGCCAATTTGCAGCATAAGCCGACTTGTCGCCTTCCCCGGCCGTGGCGACCTGCGGTACCGACCCTTTGCTACGACTTCACCACGACGCTCAGCATAGAAGAGCGTCTCGTCGCATCAGTCACGTCGCGTTGCGCTTGAGCAGGTGAGCTCCCCCACGAAACAGAAGGAGGCGCGACAACTCCCTCTAAAGCCCCGCGTGGTGAGCCGTGGCGCTCTCGCATCGCTCAAAGCAGCCACAGCATTGCGCCGGTTCGTTTCGGTGGTGTCGGTAATTGTGCAACGCGACAGGATGCGGCGTTTTTTTTGCCGGCTTCGGTGATCGCTGTCGCTCGGTGAACCCCACCTAGACCATGCGTTCGACTGCATGGAATGAGTGATTTGTTCGGAGTGCTTCGGCTTCTCTGCCTATTCGATAACGACGCGACTTGAAATGGTTTCACAACCTTATCGGAGCGACGGATTCCTGAAGGTGTGACGGCGAAATCTCGTGTAAGCGCATTCTTCGCGTGGGCGTGGCTCGAGCCAATCCGCCCCACTTATGTTCGCGGAAGCGCGAACTATTTGATTTGTTCCGAACTGACAGTCGCGGTCGCGTCGGCAAACATCGCATTCGCGTTATCGAGGGATTGCAATCATGGTTCAGAAATATCGTATTCATCGAGCTGTTCCAATCGGAGCGTGCGGGCTCATCGTTCTCCTGCAAGCACAACCAGGAATGGCCAAGGAAAAACGCGCATGTACCGCGGGCATGGGTGCCTTCAAGGCCGCTCAACAAAGCGGCCGAGACGGCCGGCTCCGTCAGGCGAGGGAGTTGCTGCAGACGTGCGCCCAGGAATCGCAGTCGAGTTGCCCGGGGCTCGCGCAAAAATGCTCGGCCCGGTACAAAGAGCTGAGCGCCGACCTGCCGTCGGTCGTGCCCCTCGTGACCGATGACACTGGCTCGCCGCGAGTAGATGTCGAGGTGAAGATCGACGGAGAGCTTCTGACCTCGGAGCTCGATGGGCGCGCACTACCGGTTGACCCGGGCTTGCACGAGTTTTCTTTTGCCGTCTCCGGTCGCGTGTTCGTAACGCAGAAAGTTCTGGTCGCGGAAGGCCAGCACTACCGGCCCCTTTCCGCGGTATTTCGCGCGCCTGACTTCCGCCCGGTAGCACTCTCGATGCAGGCGGAGAGCGAGCCGAAGGCGCAAACCGAGAGGCTTGCCACGGAAGCCGCGCCGCACGTAGTGCCGCCGCCCGAGCCCCCAAGGTCCGAGGAGCCGCCGAAGAGTCGCCCGTCCGTTTGGCCCTTCGTGATTGGAAGCGCGGGAATCGCAGCCGTCGGCGCGGGTGCGCTCATGACCGTCTGGGGAAGAAATGACAACGATCTATTGGCTCGTTGCTCGCCCCATTGCTCGGCCTCCAGCGTGGACCACATACGGACGATGTACATCGCAGCTGACGTTTCCCTCGGTGCGGGCGCAGCGGCGCTTGGCCTCGCAACGTGGCTCTTCCTGAAACCGCATGGCAGCGAGGACAGACCGCCCGCGCAATCGGCTTACCGACTGGGCGTTCAACCGATCCAATCGGGCGCATATGCATCCGTCTCGGGGGCGTTTTGAGGCGATGGCAAGAACACCGTTCCCTCGGTGCGGTTGGTCGATCCGGCGGCATCATCGAACGTTCATCGAAGCCCGGAAGATTGCGTCCGGCTCTGTATCCCTTGGTCCTTTGCGCGCTGAGCGGCACTGCGCTGCTCGTCGCCGGGTGCAACGATCCCACCGCGTTCGACACCAAGGTGCATGGGCCGGACGCTTCGTCGCCGGCCATCGGGTCGGGCTCCCGCGCCGTCGTCCTGAACGAAGACTGTCCTGCCGGTGACGACTGGATCGGTCCCCGCGGAGGACCTCCGCCCCCCGTGCCCATGCGCCAGCCGCCGCCGCATCCTGACACCGAATGCCCCTTCTATCGTGGGGCGTATCAGAACTTCCTGATTGCCATGGCGCCGCTGCAAAACGGTGAGCCGGCCATCGTGCGATACGCGACACTCGATGATGCGTTTCATAGTCGGTTCTCCCACGCCGTTCGCAATACGGGAGACGCCTCGGCGGACCCGTACTCCAATCCTGGCGGAGCCAAGGCTGCCACGACGGTGCGGTCTGGCCAGGCCACGGGAAGGGCTTGGCTCGGCGCCGTTCGGCAGGCAGGACAGCGCAACATTCTCATCGATCAGGATCACCATACCGTTTACTACGGCCTGCACATGAACCAGGCGTTCGTCGAGTTCATTGCGGCAAATCATCTGGACACCAGCGCCGCCATTCTGAATGTCGATCCCAATCTTGCGTTTCCGCCGGGGCTCGTCGAATTCAAGAGCGCTTGGAAGGACATCGATCCTCGGGATTTTCCGAACAAGGCGGGGCAGCTCGGAATGATGGACGGCGTCGTTCCTCCCCCCGGCGATCCGACCAACCCCATCATGATGGGAGATCCCGGAGACTATTCGAACTACATCACGACGATGGCGTGGATTCCCTGGCTTCGTCAGAATCCGATCACCCACGCCATCGACGAAGATCCGGATCATCCCGTCCAACGCAAGATGGCGCTCATCGCGATCCATTGCGTGTACACCTATCCTGGACATCCGGAATTCGTATGGGGAAGCATCCAGCACGTGAATCGAAAAGTGGTCGATCCGGCGCCTCTGGCATATGCGGGGGTGAGTATCCTCGGGGCCCCGGACTCCCAACCGGACACGACCGGGCCGGGTATGATGCCGGCGCTTCCGTCGCTCGACGACCCGCAAAATGTCAAAGTCACGGAACCACCGAGCATGCACAGCTATCTCTTGTTCAAGGGAGGCACGCTCGAAGCAAAGGGGAATCAGGCGATCAAGGACAGCGATCTCGTGTTCGACGAAGCAACCCAGTCGTTTCCAATGCAAGCGACGTCGGTGTATCGCATGTTCCCCGGATCCAAATCGAACGTGCTGCAGCCCGACAGCGCTGTCTTCTCGCTCAACAGCAACATCAACGAGATGTTCGACAAGGCCCTCAACGCGAACTGGATCGATCCCGCAGTCGACAAGCGCCAGCATTATCGCCTGGTCGCCGCGGTTTGGATGGACAAGCCGTTCTTTTTCGGGCTCGGACAAAAACAGGCGGATGGGACGTACCCAGGACTTTCGCTGCAAAACGACAGCACCAACCCGCTGGTCATGGGCGCGCAACAGAACCCGCCGAACATTTACCCTGACTTGAATCAGGGCGTTTTTTGCGGCACGCCGCTCGACTCGACCATGACGAGCGGCGACATGCCCAACGCCGACGGAACCAACAACACCGTCCCCGGCTGCCACACGCGGGCCGACGACTTGCTGTTGCCGCACGCGCCTTCGCCGAATCCCGAGGCGGACGGAGGTCCGATCAACCCGTTGGATGACTATACGAACCAGGTCATCGGCAGCGACAGCGAATTTTCGATTATCGGAGGAGAGGATCGCCTGTCGAGCACGGCGATGGAAACGTTCACGCAGAACGGTCAATTTCACAATTGTTTTGCATGCCACAACACGCAGCCCATCACGACGAATGGCACGCCGGTGCCCGTCGGATGCGAGACGGGTGGCCCGGGGTGTCCAGCGATACTCATTCCCAAGGCAGCGAAGCTCAACGTCAGCCATCTCTTCTCCGAATTCGTTCTTCGCGAGCAAGAGGAATCCATTCGCCACGACGCCGGCGCCAACTAGCAGAATGCAAAGCAGAACCCGGCCCCAGGACGGTCCGAAACAAGGTCACGGGCAAAGAAAAAAAATGATGAACCGCAACTTTGTACGGCTTCTCCAACTGTGCATTCCCTTCGCCGTCGTCTCCTGTCAAAACCTGGACACGGGGGCCTCGAACGGGGAAACCCTGTCCGTCGATGCTGGAACGCCAGGAGACCATGGAGGGATGCTCTCGCCGCAGGCGCGGGGGCTAATACAGTGCGATGCCGGCTCGCCGGAGTGCTTTGCACTTTGCGGGTCGCCATCGTGCGCTCTGCTCGATGCGGCAATCCCCCCGGAGTTGGCGTCGCCTGTCTTTTATCTCCCGGACGGCGCCGCGGTCAAAGACCCGTGCCTTGCCGTCGCTGCGGACTCGATCGAGGTCCGGCAGAAGTCCTGCGTTCCATGCCATGAAGGTTCGCAGAGACTGGGTGGATTCGATTATGTGCTCGACGACACGAAGCTCTCGGGGAGTGCGTCGAACGTCGCGACGGATGATGCGGGAATGCACCTGAAAATGTTGGTGCCAGGGGATCCCGAACAATCCTTTGTGTATCAGCGCGTCATGTTGGGCCAAATGCCGCCGCCGATGAGCGCCGCATCTAGCATCATTGGTCCAACCGCAGCGAAGAAGCTCGTTTATCCGAGTGCCGCCGACGAAACGGTGCTTTACGCATGGATCATGTGCCTCGGCGGGGCGGATGGAGGTCCCTATGCCGGCAACTATGCGGGGCCGATCTACGGGCCGACGGTCGATGGGGGCGGAGCGTATTGGAACGGTAGTACGATTCCCAGCGGGAGCGGGGGCACCGGCAGCAGCAGCGGGTCGAGCGGAAGCGGCAGCGGGGTCACGGGCAGCAGCGGCGGGTCGAGCGGAAGCGGCAGCGGGGTCACGGGCAGCAGCAGCGGGTCGAGTGGAAGTGGCAGCGGGGTCACGGGCAGCAGCGGCGTCGCGAGCGTGGATGCGGCTCAATACAACTTTGAGCGCGGCATGCGGGGTTGGATGTCGAGCGCGCCTCCGATTACGGGCGTTATGACGTCAAGCACGGAGGTGTTTGCGGGCAACCGGTCGCTTGCCGTCAACTTCAATGGCCCGGCGGGCACGGCGCAAGTCCTCGTCAACAATCCGCCCACGCCTGCTGGAGCGCTCGTCACCTTCCACGTCTGGATACCGGCCGGCAGTCCGATCACGGTCGTACAACCCTTCGTGCAGCAGGGACCCGCCGGCGGCTTTACGTTCACGGGCCCGTCCACATCCATCGGCAATCTGACGGCCGGGGCGTGGAACACGATGACCGTCATGGTGCCGCGCAACGCAATGACGCCGCTGAACGCTCTTGGTGTGCAATTCATCACCAATGCGACCTGGACCGGCACGGTCTATATCGACTCGATCGGCTGGTAGAGAACGTCGCCGGTCCTCCCCACGTCCCCCCGGCGCTACCGGCCGGCGGACCGAGTCTTGCGCGGCGGACGGGCCAGCGTGCCGCGACAGCTCGGCGCGCCGCAGGAGCACGGATAGACTCGCCGCAAGTCGTCGAGCGTGTAGTCGTCGTCCGTGACATACCAGTAGTCGTAGAGGAGCTCTTCGCCGGCGCGTATGTCGCGCAACGCGTGGATGAAGACACGCCGGCGGACGATCACGCTCTCGCAGTTGGGGTCGCACGAGTGGTTGATGAAGCGTGCATCGTTTCCCGATTGGTTGGCATCGATGACATAGCGCCCATCGACGGCAAACAGAAACGTATGGTGGCGTCGCATCGATTCGTCGTCGCATTGCGCGTCGGCCTGAGCGTGGGTCAGGAGCACGCCGGTGTACTCGATGATGGACTCTCCCTCGGTCAGGTCGCGAGCCGCGAACACGCCGCGGCCCTGGATGCGCGAGCGGCGGACGATGGTGGGAGAAGCGATCGGCGGCATGGATGTCGTCCGGCACGTTACCTGAAGACGTCTCGCATGCGGAGGGCGGGCCTACCCAAAAGAGCAGAGGCGTCGAGGTCGATCGAGCATGACAACGCCCAATCGTCGTCTGCCTCCACGTCGGCGATCACCTGAACCACATTCCATGAGCGGTCCATCTTTTCGATGCGCGTGCAACCGGGCGCCCGCGCCGTCGCGTCAGTCCGGATCGCGGCGTGCTCCGCGAAGAACCCGCCCATGGCCTGGTCGAAGCGCCCAGCGGTCCACGCGTCGGGCTCCCCCCCCGTCGGCTCTTGAACCATGTTCGCAGCCGCTGCCCAATCCTTTCGGGCGAGGGCGCGCAGGAGCTGCGCCATCGCATTTCGAACGAGGACTGTAAAACCGCGCTCGTCGCGCGTGACGTCCACCTCACCGTCGCTCGACTCGGCGGTCGCCGTCACTGCCACCGACACCCTGCCGTCGCGCAATCGCTCCCACTCGTCGAGCAAGCTCGAGTCGACCGCACGAACCATCGCGCGCAAGAACACCTCGATCTCCTCGACTTCGGGCGTCTTGGTGGGCGCGGGCACCGTTTGCCAGAGCACCTTGTACACGTCGCTCAGATATCGGAGGAGCGTTCCCTCGGCGCGTCCGAGGTCGTATTCTCGTACGTACTCGTTGAAATCCATGAATCGCTCGAACATCTCCCGAGCAATCGACTTGGGACGCACGTCGTCGCCTCGTACCCACGGGTGCAACGCTGCGAAGGCATTGAAGGTTTCGTACACGAACTCGCGCAATGGCTTGGGGTGCTCGAGCTTCTCGAGTTCTTCCACGCGCTGTTCGTATTCCACTCCGGCCGCCTTCAGCTCGCCCAGTTTCACGCGCTTGAGCGATTCGAGCTGCTGGCGCAAGACGAACTCCGGATTTTCCAAGATCGACTCGACGAGGGTAAGCACGTCGAGCGCATAGCTGGGGCTCTCGCGGTCCAAGCGATCGACGGTATCGACGAGCCACAGCGAGAGCGCGTGGTTCAGCGAGAAGTCTTGCTGGAGATCAACGTGAGCGCTGACTCGTTGGGTCTGAGGATCGATCTCTACGATCCCGGCATCGAGCAGGGATCGAAACATCGCGCGCGCCTCCCGACCGAGAATGCGTCGCTGCGTCCGTCGCTCGTGCGCGCGATGAATGACGCGCGCCACATCCATACACCGTCCTCGTCTCGCAAGGAGGCTCAGGATCATTCCGTGCGACACGCGGAATCGCGACACGAGGGGCTCCGGTTGCGATGAAACGAGCCGGTCGAAGGTCGTCCGATCCCAGTGGACGTACCCCTTGTCCGGAGGCTTCTTGCGAACGATCCGCTTGAGTTTGACCGTGTCGCCACCCGCCTTCTGCTGCAGGCGACGATTCTCGATGACGTGCTCGGGTGCCTGGGCGACGACGTAGCCCCGATCGTCGAACCCCTTTCGTCCCGCGCGTCCCGCGATTTGTTGAAAGTCGCGGACGCTGAGGATGGCGGTTTTGTCACCGTCATACTTGAAGAGGCGCGTGAAGAGGACCGTACGAATGGGGATGTTCACGCCGACGCCCAGCGTATCGGTGCCGCTTACGACGGCCAGCAGGCCACGCTGCGCGAGTCTCTCCACGAGCAAGCGGTACTTCGGAAGGAGCCCAGCATGATGGAGACCAACTCCGTGCGATAGGAAGCGCTTCATCTCCTTGCCGAACGGAGTGTCGAAGCGTACATGCAAGAGCTCTTCGCCGATCGACCGCTTTCGGTCTTTGGGCAAGAAGTCGAGGCTCATCAAGTCTTGCGCCGTCTCGGCAGCCGCGCGCTGGCTGAAGTTGACCACGTAGATTGGCGCTCTCCCGCCGCGCGCGGTTTCGAGGATCGTTTCGTGCAGCGGCGTCTCTCGATATTCGAAGTCGAGCGGCACCGGACGGTCCGACGAGCGGACCGTCACCGAGGGGTGCCGCGTGAGCTTGTTGAGAGCGGCCTCGAAGAAGTCGGTGGGCCCGAGGGTTGCGCTCATCAGGAGAAATTGCGTCCGTTCGAAGACGAGCAACGGGATCTGCCATGCGACGCCACGCTCCCGGTCGGCGTAATAGTGGAACTCGTCGATGACGACGCAGTCCGCGACGGCGCGCGTGCCCTCGCGCAAGGCGATGTTGGACAGGATCTCGGCGGTACAGCAGAGAATGGGCGCATCGCGGTTGACTGATGCGTCGCCGGTCACCATGCCCACGCGGTCGGCCCCGAAGTCGCGACAAAGGGCGAAAAACTTCTCGCTGACGAGCGCCTTGACGGGAGCGGTGTAGAAGCTGCGCTTGTTTTCGCTGAGGGCAAGAAAGTGCAGCGCGAGTGCGACGAGCGACTTGCCGCTTCCAGT
>JALYHX010000189.1 GCA_030776305.1 Myxococcota bacterium | reverse complement strand
GAGTGCCTGCGCGTACGGGTGCGATCCGGGCGCGCGCGCTCGCCAACCGCCCCGCGATGATCGACAGCGACAAACGGTGTCTTCGCCTGCCAAGACACTGGTGGCGCAGACCGCTCGGTAGACTTCGCGCTCTCGCTGGGTGGGGAAACTGGCTGGACCCGAGGCTCACCGAACGTGGGAACCGAAACGTTGGTCAACGGCGCCAGCGCCGCGCACACTTCTCGCAAGTCCTGAGGACGCTGCGCGGGTTCGCGCGAGAGCATGCGCCCGATGGGCTCCGCGAGATCGCGGGGGAGCGTGGGGACGAGCTGTCCGATCGGGATGATCCCGGTGCTCAGGAGGCGCATCACCATGTGCGCGGCGTTCTCGCCCTCGACGGGTCTCGCGCCGCTCAGACACTCGTAAAAAATGACTCCGAGCGACCAAATGTCCACTCGGTGATCGACCATCCGATCTCCGATGGCCTGCTCGGGCGCCATGTAAGAAGGCGTCCCGAGTGTCCGGTCTGCGTGCGAAGCGCGGACTCTCCGGCGTCGAGCACGAGCCATTTCGCGATTCCGAAGTCCAGCACCTTGACGACCGGCTCGCTCTCGCCGCTGCGGCTCAAGAAGACATTCGCGGGTTTGAGATCGCGGTGAACGATTCCGCGAGTGGCCTCCCAGACTTCGCCCATGCCCCCCTGACCCAGCGGGCGAACCAACCGATAACGCTCGGCGAGCACAGAACCGGGAGAAAGCTTCACGACGACCGATCGAGTCTACACCGCGCACTCACATCAGTCCGTGCTCTTGAAGCTTCGAATAAAGCGTCGATCGGCTCACACCGAGAAGGCGCGCGGCTCTACTGCGATTGCCTGCACTGTGTTCGAGCGCTCGACGCAGCGCCTCGCGTTCGGCCGCCCGGAGCGCCTCGTCGAGGGGCACGACATGCCCGGTGCTGATCGGCGCAGGCACCGCGTCCGCGCCCGCCAGCCCGCTTTCCGTCGCGAAGCGCACGGGACCCGCAAGCTCCGCCTCGACGTCGGCCGCCGACACGGACGAACCGGTGCACAGGACGACGAGTCGTTCTACGAAGTTCTGGAGCTGCCGAACGTTGCCGGGCCAACGCTGGCCCGCCAGAAGCCGCAGCGCTTCAGCGCTCAACCGCGCCCCCGGCTTGCCGATGACGCCGGGCACTTGTGCGCAGAAGTGCTCGGCCAGCTCCTCGATGTCGCCGCGTCGTGCGCGCAGGGGCGCTATCCACAACGGCACGACATTCAAGCGATAAAAGAGATCTTGTCGAAAAGTCCCGTGCGCCACCATCGTCTCCAGGTCGCGATGGGTCGCTGCGACGACGCGAACATCCACCTGAATCGTCTTCTTGCCGCCGAGGCGCTCGATCTCCCGGTCCTGCAGCAGCCGCAGCAGCTTGGCCTGGACCGGAGCGCTGAGCTCTCCAATCTCATCGAGAAATAGAGTTCCCCCGTCGGCCAGTTGCACGCGTCCCTCCTTCTGTGCCGTGGCGCCCGTGAATGCGCCCTTTTCGTAGCCAAAGAGCTCGCTCTCGATCAGCGTCTCCGGGAGTGAGGTGCAGTCGATCTTGATGAACGGTCGACTGGCGCGACGACTCAGGCGGTGAAGCGCGCGCGCAATGAGCTCCTTGCCGGTACCGCTCTCTCCGCGTACGAGCACCGTGGACGACGTTGGACTCACTTGTTGCACGAGCTCGCGCAGGGCTTTCATTGCCGGCGACTGACCGAAAACGATGTCTGCGTCCACGCGGGGAGGAGGCGGAGCAGGCGCGCCGCGCCGAGCCACGATGAGCGCTTTGTGAACCGCAAAGGAAAGCTGACTCGGCGCCACCGGACGGACCAAGACGTCGTTCGCTCCGGCACCGATGGCCTCGGCGATATCGATCGTCGACGCTTGATCGGTCACGAGCAAGACCGGCAGGGTCGGCCAGCGCTGCTGCACACATGAAAGTAGATCGAGCGCGTGGCGTTGCGGGAGTAGGGAGTCCGTGATCAAGACGTCGGCCGCGCACCCGTCCAGCGTCTCGAGCGCCCCGGAAACGTCGTGTGCCTCGAGGACGGTGGCATCTTCTTTCCTCAGCGCTTCCAGCACCAACCGGTGAAGTGCCCCGTCCGCATCGGCGACGAGTACGGTACACGCCTCGTTCACTGTCCGGCGCGCAGCGGAGGAGCTCAATCGCCGATAGAGACCGTAGTGCCCCGCTTGGCCGTGTCAACTTACGGCCAATGCTCACTTTAGCTTGCCGAACGATACGCGGTTAATCTGCGCCGACGGCGACAAGATTCCCATTGTCACCGTGGCCTGCCCCGATGCGGGCCCTCGGCAACCTGCACAACAGCAAGGATCACTGCGTGCTGCAAACGCCGTAGCTGGGCGGGAGGCCGACCAGCGCGAGAGCATTGGAAGACGTCGAACAGTTCCTGCCACCCGAGCACCCTTGCCCGTTCGGGTCGCACAGTCGCTGGGCCACGGGGCACGTCGGTTGGCAGCTTGCCCCGTAGCGGTACCCGCCGGAGCAGTTCCCGTCGATCGTGACGCGGGCGCAGCAAAATTGACCCGGGCAGTTGGCCTCGCTCGAGCAGGTGAGCACCGTGTTGCAGCCGTTGCACGCAGTATCCCTGCAGTTGCTCGAGCTCGGTGAGCTCGCTGACGTACAGCAATTTTGGCCTGCGTTGCAGGTCTGGTCCGCGCAGAAGATCTTGCCGGTCGGCGCCAGCGCCTCGCTGTTGCCATCGCGCCCGGCGAATTGCGCGTCAACCGCGGACGCGTCGCCGAGGACGAACGGGTCCCCGCCACATGCGGAGACGACGACCGCCGCGCCCAGCCATTTCCAAGCCAAGGATGTCGTCACCATCGCCGTTCTCCGCAAGACCGAATCTACATCGCAAGCAAGGCGCGCGCTGCATGCAGATCGCTGACGACAGCGTCGGCCAAATCGACGAATCGCTCGAGGCCCGCCTCAGGCACCGCGATAACGGTCATCGACGCGGCCCGCGCCGCGCGAACTCCCGCAAGGGAGTCTTCGAGAACGACGCATTCGACCGGCGAGGTATTGAGCCGCGCTGCCGCTTCGAGGAAGATGTCCGGCGCGGGCTTCGGCCGCGTGACGCAGTCCCCCGTGACGACCGCATCGAAGAGCTCCAGCAGCCCGAATCGCGCGAGCGTCGCTTCGACGAGGAATCGACTCGACGATGATGCGACAGCGCATGGCAACGCGCGACCGCGAGCGGCATCGATC
>JALYHX010000188.1 GCA_030776305.1 Myxococcota bacterium | reverse complement strand
GAACGCGCCGAGGGAGCGCGGGGGAAGATTGAGTTTTGGATCCACAGGCGCGGGGGCTTGCTCCGAGAGCGACGACCCGTTCGCCTTCCATACGCGCAGCGCCTTCGCTTTTGCATCGGCGAGAAAGCACATGTCGGTGCATCCCGGAGAGCATCGAACGTCGCCGAACACGAATGGCGCACCCGCGTCGACAAGAACGCTGACCATTCCCGAGGCGAGATCCAGCGTATACGCCACATCGTTGCGACCGGCCGCCGCGTCGCCAAGCGCCACGCCCATCAGCAGCGCGTCCGTCGCATAAGCGAGGGTGAAGCCCAGGGGCGCCCCCAGTTGGGACGCGATTGCGAATCGCTTGATCTCGACCGGTGGATGCATCGTTGCATCGATGAGGACGATCGCGCTCCGCTGCTTGGGATCGGGATCGCCCGAGACGCCCGAGCAGGAGAGAGCGACCACGTTGCCGGATGGCGCTTGAGCGATGCCCCCACAGCTCGCAACGCCAGGAAGGTCGCGCGTCCATGCGATCGAATCGTCCGCGGTGGAGATGCCCACCAACCGAGCGTCTCCAGCCGTTTTGAAGTCGGCGTCGAAGCGGTCGAGCGAAACCCAAACCTCGCTTCCCACACGCGTCATGCGATCGGCTCTCGGCAGGAAGGCGCCGTCCGCGGGCATTGCGAGAGGTACACGACCCGTGATCGTCGCGGCCTTCGGGTCGATGATGAGGACATCTCCGCCTCCGTCGTTCGGCTGCTTGCCGGGACTCATGTTGGTCTCATACCGAGTGACGTACGCCTTCGTCGGCGCTACTTCGAGGTAGTCGTGAGGGTTGGACGAGAAGCCAGTGCCCACGTTCAACTGATGAACCACCGCAGCCGTCGACGGGTCGACCCATGTGAGGACCGCGTTGGGGAGCTGGTCGATGAGGACGATCTCGCCGCGGGTCTGATTGAGCGGAAGAACGACGTCGCCGGAGAGCGCGGCACTCAATCCTGGATCCTTGGAGCCGCTCGAGAGGACCGACTCGGACAGAATGCCCCCCATTGGAGATAGCACCGAGATGTTCGTCGACATGTAATCGCTGCTGGCGACGACCAGAGCAGAGGGACAGAGTTGGCTTGCACCACCGTCTGTCGCCCGCCCATCATCCGCGGCGCCCGCATCCAGACGTACGCCTGAGGTCCCTGACGCCTGCGAAACGTTGCACGCAGCGAGCGCCGCCGAACATGCCAATCCCAGAAACTGTTTCATCGCCATTGTGCCTCCAGCGCTAGGTACGCCGCCCGTCCGGGCAGCGGGTATCCGATAAGATCGAACCGAGTCTGATCGAGCAGATTTGCGAACCGACCCCGGAGCACGAGGCGGTCATCGAAAGCGCCGATAAGCCCTTCCACATCGAGCGATCCCTGCTCCGGAATGACGACGAGTCCCGCCTCGTCCGCGTATCGGCTCGACTCGTAGAAATACGAGACGGAGAGCTTGCCAGAGTCGACGGGGGGTAGGTGAAGCCGCGCGTGCACATCCGCATGGGGCACGAGCGTCAGGCGTGATTGGTAGCGAAGGATATCGTTTGCGGGACGTACGGGCGACGTATTGCGCGGGTCGAGCAACGTGGCAGAGAGCTCGAAGAGCGCGAAAGCCGCGGGCACATAATCCGCCAGGAGCTCGAGACCGGCGACGCGCGTGGATCCCACGTTGAACGGGGTCACGTAACCGTTCGACGCGCGCTCGTAGGCGATGAGGTCGTTCGACGTCCGAATGAAGCCGAACACGTCCACCGAGATCCCACGAAAGGCGCCCGACGACGACGCCCATCGCACGCCGCCCTCGACCGAGACACCGGACTCGGGAACGAGCGCCGCATTGCCCCTGACAGCGCCGGAGATCCCATAGAGCTCCGCCAGGGTCGGCACGCGTGCATAGCGTCCGACGTTGGCGAGGAACGTCACAGGACCGTGTCGGATTTCTGCGCCCAAGCGCCCCGCAGGCTGAAATGAATCGCACGGGGAGCTGCCAGCAGCCGCGCCCGTGGCGTCCCCGGGCAGAGACCACGTCGGGACACCGCTGCGCGACGTGCCGTCGCACTCTGCGGCGCCCAATGCGCGCACCATCGCGAAATCGGTGATGGACCACTGTCCTTGCATGGCTGCGCGCGAGAAGAGCCGCTCGGCGTGGAGGGGACCTGCATTCGCCGCGTCGATCGTCAGCCTTTCCATGGACGCTCGGATCGCCGGGGTCAGGGAGATCCGATCCGAAAGCGACCAGTGGACGACCATCGCGTCGTCGACGCGCGTGCCCTCTAGGTTCAACCGGGTTGTCCCGAGCGCCGCTTCGCGCAGCGGATCGTCGTACCCGCCACGGGTCGCGATCGCCGAAAGCGTCGTCGTTACGTCACACTCGTCGACCGGCGCATGTCCGCAAGGGACTCGAGTCGTGACTCCGGTAAGCCACCGGCGGAGGCGGACACGCGCCCGCGTGCTCTGAAAGATGAGCAGTCCAGGCAACCCCTGCTCTCGCTCGATGCCGTTCGCGATCCAGTCCGCGCGGCCTTCGCGTCCGAGGCGGACGCTGCCCATGGTCCAGACGTCTGCAGCATGCGTGTCTGCGTTGACGCGAACGACCCTGTGGTCGTTGCTCGGTACGAATCGCGTACCGTTGTCGTTGACGAAGCCGTAGTCATTCGTCGCGCCGTCGATTCGAACGCCCACCATCGCGGCGGCGTCATCGTCGCCGACGCCAGCGCGTGCCCATAGGGCGTGGGCGCCGAAGCTGCCCCACATCGCGCCGGCGCTCCCCTCGGTGCCTTTCGCGCGGCGGGGCTCGAAAAAGATGGCGCCACCGATTCCAAGCTGGTCGCCCGCGAGGGGTGCATTCGATCGGTAGATCTCGACGTTGCGAAGGAGCCATAGCGGCACCAGCGACAGATCGGCCGTCCCGCCGACGCCGTCATTCAGCCGAACGCCTGCGAGATAGACCGGCGTCTGCGCTCCTGTCGCCCCCCGAATGCTGGCGGTCGACGGAGCCCCATAGCCACCCGTCTCCAGCACGGCGACGCCGGGCTGCGTGCGGAGAACATCGCTGGCCTGAAGCCCGGGCGCTCGCAAGCGGTCCCCGCGGACCACGCCACCGGCCACCGAAGGTTCCT
>JALYHX010000187.1 GCA_030776305.1 Myxococcota bacterium | reverse complement strand
AGCCCTCCGCGAGCGGCGCGAGCCGGGGTCATGTCGCTCTTGGTCATTGCTGGGGCGTCTCTCCTTTTCGGCGACGGCATCATCACACCCGCGATTTCGGTGCTGAGCGCGCTGGAGGGGCTCGAACTCGCCGCGCCGGCCTTCGAAAAATACGTCGTCCCGTTGACATGCGCCGTCTTGGTCGGCCTCTTTGCAATTCAGCGACGCGGCACGGGAAGCGTTGGCAGGCTTTTCGGGCCGATCATGGTCGTATGGTTCCTCACGATCGGCACGCTCGGGTTGAAGGAGCTCGTGAGGAATCCAGAGATCCTGCGTGCCGTGTTCCCGCACTGGGGCGCCCTCTACTTCGCGCGACACGGCGTGCGGGGCCTTTCCATTCTCGGAGTCGTCGTATTGGCCATCACGGGTGGCGAAGCCCTTTACGCCGACATGGGTCACTTCGGCGCACGGCCAATCCGAATGTCTTGGTTCGGGCTGGTCTTTCCGGCGCTCGCGCTGTCTTACCTTGGCCAAGGTGCGCTCGTTCTGCGCGAGCCCGGCGCGCTGAAGAACCCGTTTTTTGCCATGGCGCCTGCGGGCCTTGCCGCATACGCGCTCGTCGTCCTCGCCGCGTTGGCCACGACGATCGCATCCCAGGCCCTCATCAGCGGCGTCTTCTCGCTGACGCATCAGGCCGTGCAGCTCGGGTATTTCCCGCGCGTCACCGTTCAGCATACGTCGCGCGAGTCCGAAGGGCAGATCTACGTTCCGATCATGAATTGGGGACTGATGATCGCGTGCGTCGCGCTCGTTCTCGGTTTCAAAGAGTCTGCGCGCCTCGCCTCGGCATACGGGATCGCTGTGAGCGGCACGATGACCATCACTTCTCTGGTCTTCTTCGAGGTCATGCGCAAGACATGGAAATGGCCTGCCAGGCGTGCGGTGCCGCTGCTCGTCCTATTTCTTTCGTTCGATTTGCCATTCTTCGGGGCGAATTTGCTCAAATTCACCGACGGCGGCTACATCCCGATTCTCGTCGGTGTCGTCTTCTTCATCATCATGGTCGACTGGAATCAAGGCCGTCGGCTACATCGCGAGCTCATGGAATCACGCAGCGTGCCGCTGCCTCAGTTCATCGCGGCGCTGGAAAAGGAAGGCGTCGCGCGTGTGCCCGGAACATCGATCTACCTGTCCGCCGCCCTGGGGGCGCCACCGGTCCTGGCCCTTCAGGTCAAACGACTCCGATCGATCACGCACGACGTCGTCCTCGTGACGGTCGTCGTCGAGCACCAGCCCCAATCGACCCCCGGGATATCGCACGAAATCGAGGTCCTTGCCGGCGGTTTCGTGCGCGCGACCATTCACTTCGGCTACATGGAAAATCCAAATGTCCCGTCCGCGCTCAAGCGCGCTTTGGCAGATCACGGGATTGCCTTGGCACTCGACGATGCGACCTACTACGTGAGCCGGGAAACGTTCGTCGGCGGCAAGGGCGGCAAGATGGGACCCACAGCCGAGCGACTCTTCGCGTTCCTCTCGAGGAACGCAAAGAGTGCCGTCGACCACTTTGGATTGCCGCCCGAACAAGTGATTGAGCTCGGTACGCGTGTCGATCTTTGATCACGGGAACTGCGCACCCGTCCCCGCCGTCAGCGTCACGGGCCCAAGACCTACGGGGCGTCCAACACGATCTTCCTTCCGGGTGTGGCGTTGCTCACGAGCACCACCGCGGTCGTTCGCGCGCCCGGTTCGTGCAGAGACATCATCGCGAGGTCGAACACCAAGCCCCAGCTGAATCGCTCGTCCGCGCCGACGATGAGCTCGGGCGAGTTGCAGCCACCGGCTTGCTTGTGCACGGCCTCTGTCCCCAGCGTCATGTCCGGCCCGGCCATGCCCTTGATGATCCGCTTCGCGGTGCCACCGCCGGCGGGCCACACGTCGACGGCCGCATCTTTCGCAATCCAAGCGACCGTGGCGCAGTCGGCGACCCCCGTTACGAACGACAGCGCTAGCTTCTGCGTCGTGTCATCCCGTGCCGCGGTCTTCACATTGACCCCTGTCGCCCGTGCTCGCCGAAGCGCGGAGACTACCGCGGCGACTTGCGAAGGCTTTGCGCTGCGCATCGCCACGAAGTCGACGACTTGCCCGGCAATCGCCGGACGCCCGACCAGGAGGACGGCGACCTTGTCGGCCAATCCCTGCTGGCCCGCAGGCACGCGATCGCTACCTATCGATACGTTGGCGACGTCGACGATGATGTCGGGCGCCTTGGGCGGTTCAGGCAAAGCGCGAGGCTCGATCGTGGCAGACGGTCCGCCTGCATCGAACGCGGCGATCACCCTGGTCGAGTCGGAATCGCAGGCGGCGGCGACGAGTGAAAGGGCAGCAGCAAGAGCGAAGGAGGCAGCACGAAGCATCGCGCGCATCCTGGCCCACACGGTGCCCATCGGCAATCGTTAGGAGTACGGCCGCGCGATCCGGTACGCTTCTCTTCGCGCAATCATGAGCGATGCGCCCACGTCAATCTTTGCCCGCGCGATTGTCGGATCGGTCATCGCCGGCAAGTACAGAGTTCTGCGGCTCATCGGTAGCGGCGGAATGGGGACGGTTTGGGAGGGCGTCCATGTCACGCTCGGGACCCGCGTCGCCATCAAGCTCATCAAGCCACAGTTCGCTCAACAACCAGAAGCGCGCGCGCGCTTCGAGATCGAGGCCCGCGCCGCCGCCAAGCTTCAAAGCAAGCACGCCGTTCACGTCTACGACTACGGCCTCAACCCGGATGGCCTGCCCTACATCGTGATGGAGTTCCTCGACGGCGAGTCATTGTCGGACGCGATTGTGGCCCGCGGTCCGCTGCCGGCGCTCGAAGTTGCGCAGATCATACGGCAAGCGGCGCGCGCGCTGTCGAAGGCCCATGCGAGCGGCATCGTCCATCGCGACTTGAAGCCGGACAACATCTTTCTCGCGCGGTCCGACGAACCGGTCGAGGGGTTGCCGTACGTCGTCAAGCTGGTCGATTTCGGAATCGCCAAGATGTTCGAGGAGCCACGGGATGGGTCGCCGCGCGCGATGGGCGGACCCACGCGTGAGGGTACGGTCATCGGTACACCGAACTTCATGGCGCCCGAGCAGCTCGCGACGGGTGGGGCCCCCGGGCCCTCGACGGATCTCTGGTCGCTCGGTGCCTGCACCTTCGCCGCGATGACCGCACGGTTGCCCTTCGAAGGCGACGTTCTCGGCGACATCATCCTCAAGGTCTGCGCGGCGCCGCTGCCTGCACCGTCGAAAATCGGCCCCCCAACACTTCCGCGAGGGTTCGATGCATGGTTTGCGCGAGCCTGCTCGCGAAATCCAGACAAGCGGTTCCAGACGGCGGAGGAACTTGCGCACGCGCTCGCCAGCGTGTGCGGGCTCGAACGCCTCCGAGTCGCGACGCTCGATGAGGACCAGGTGCAGTACGTCATGCGCCCCAAGGCTGGCGCACCGCTCATGGAGAGCATGCCGGTGCCCGCTGCGATGTCGGCGCGCACCGCCCTCCTCGCAGGACTCGTGCTGGGGATCGCGATGATGGTCGGTGTGCTCGGTTTTCTCGCGTGGCATGACCGCGGTCCGCAGCCCAGCGAGGCGCCAACACCATCACCCACTGCAAAACACACGACTCCATGATCCACCGCGCGCAGCGATTGGTCGCTGCGCCCGCGCCGATTGGATCAATCGCTCACGCCGCGACGCGACGCCGAAGCTCGACGCGCATATCGTCGAAGCTGGGGGAGCGCTTGCCGCGCGCGCGACACAAGAGAAAGAGTGCGTGATGAACTTCGGCATCGTCGGGTGCCGCGTGAGATCCATCCAGCCGGTTTCTGTCCCAGGCAAGCGCGTATGCGGCAGTAAGCTCGTCGCCCCCAGCGTGCTCCAAGTAAGCCGCTGACTCGTCGAGCGACAAGGTTTCGAGGCTCTTGATGCTCGGCTTGCCCTGCATGTGTCCTGTTCCTTCGTGGCCGGGACCTTGGGACGATCCGGCGCGCCTTGTCGCGTGCTTTCGTGGGACGTTGCCCGAGTACTGCATCAGTGGGTAAACGAGAGCAAGCGCGATGCCAGCGTTGAACGCGCCGGCGTCGTGGCGCTCCACACCTGACCGACGCGGTGCGTACCCCCGTCCCGCCTCGAAAGCAAAGGGAGTGCCGCTGAGGCAGGGAACGCCTCGTGCGTGAGATCCGTAAGCCGAAAGGCTGCGGCGGCCTTCGCGCCGATTGCCCACCACACCTCGTCGGAGATCCGAATCCGGCATGTACCTCATCGAGGCGGTGGAACCGCCTCGGCACCTTTAAGCTAACCCCGCCGCGCGGTGACAGCCACCCATTTATTCGC
>JALYHX010000186.1 GCA_030776305.1 Myxococcota bacterium | reverse complement strand
GTGGTGCTCGTGGTCGCCAGCGCAGCAGGATCCGCGCACGGGGGGCCCTCCGACTGACTCTTGCTCGTCGATGCATCGGGCTCGCTCTCGGCATATTCACGTTTGCGTTTGCAAAAGGGAAGCTTTGCGCGTCGAATGGCTGGGCTTGCCCACGCGAAAGCGAAGCTCGCTTCTCGAGTCGCTACGCGCGTTCTTTCGAAAGCGAAGCTGGCTCGTGGAATAGTTACGCTCGCTCATGCGAAAGCGAAGCTCTCTTCGCGAGTCGCTACGCACGCTGTTTCGAAAGCGAAGCCCGCTCGTGAAATGATTACGCTCGCTCATGCGAAAGCGAAGTTCGATTCGCGAGTCGCCACGCACGCTGTTTCGAAAGCGAAGCCCGCTCGAGGAATAGCTACGCTCGCTCATGCGAAACCGAAGCTCGCTTCGCAAGTCCCTACGTACGCTCTTTCAAAAGTGAAGCCGGCTCGTGGAACAGGTACGCTCGCTCATGCGAAAGCAAGGCTCGTTTCGCGACCCCGTTTGCTCGTCTCCTCTGAAGCGAAGCTCGCTGATCGCGTACTTAAGCTGGCTCATTCGAAAAGGAAGATCGTTCGCCGAATGGCTACGCTCACTTGCACGAAACCGAAGCTCGCTTCTCGAGTAGCCACGCCCGTTCACGAAACAGCGAGGCTCGTTTCGTCCGATGCTACGCTCGGTCATGCGAAAGCGAAGCTCGCTCGGCGAACGGCTACGCTCGCTCATGCAAGAGCGAAGCTCGCTTGGCGAATCCCTGGACTCGTCCGTTAGGGCACGCCGCTCGCTTGTCGAATGGCTGCGGCCGCTCCTTCACACGGGAAGCTCGCTTCGTGAGTCCCTACGCTCGCCCTTTCGTGAGCGAAGCTCGCTCGTCGCGGAGGTCGGTTCGTTCCCAATGAAGCAAGGGTCGCTCGATGCGAAACGAGGCTCGCGATCCGGTGAACGACCCGGGCTCATCGATGGGCGAAAGTCATTCGTCAACCCCCGCCCGTCGACTGTCCACAAGGGTGATTCGCGGGTCGTCGAGCACGACTCGGGGTTTGCGGAGCAAGCGCCGCCCTTCGTGACGCGAAGCAACCGACTCGGAGAGCGAGTGTCGTTAGTCGATGGCCGGGCGTCGTCTTGGAAATATGCGGCAAAGGCTCGCGCGCAGGCGTTGACAGACCCAGAGCACCGACCAAGATGAGAAGCTCCATGGGTCGGATCCGCCGCCGCTGGGTCTGCGCCGCCGCCGTCGCGCTTGCAGGAGTCATCGCGGAGTCCGGCTGCCGCTTCGACCCGGCGTATCGCGACGTGCCCCCGGAGTTGGCGGTGACGTGCAGCCTCGGATCCGTGCGTTGCAACGGCGACCGCCTCGAAACATGTGTCGGCGACGCGAGCGTTCAAGCCTGGCATCTCAGCGACAACTGCCAGGCGCATGGTCGCGTCTGCGCGCCTTTGCTGGATGCTTGCGCGGCGTGTCAGCCCGGGACGACCGATTGCCGCGGGCAGACGGTCATCACGTGTGACCATGTCGGTGGATCCTGGCAAGACACGGCGACATGCGACGTCTCCAGCGGGCACGCGTGTCGGGGCGGCGGGTGCGTCGAGCTATGCGATCAGGCGTCGGCAGATCTGTCGAATCTAGGCTGCGAATACTTCGCGGCCGATCTCGACAATGCGGTGATTTCGCCCTCGCTCAACGCGGCCGCACAACAATATGCGGTCGTCGTCTCGAACGTCCAGCCGGACGTCCCGGCCCACGTCACGGTCGAGCAGGACGATTCGCTCCCGGGCGACGCGACCCACCGGATCCGCACAGTGGGCACGGCTGTCATTGCGCCGCACAATCTCGAAGTATTCAAGCTGGGTCCGCGCGAGGTCGACGGCTCGCCCGACGGCACGTTCAACACGGGAACGGGGACGGCTCTGACGCGTCACGCGTACAGAGTCACGAGCGATTTCCCGATCGCGGCCTATCAATTCAATCCACTCGACAACGTCAACGTCTTCTCCAATGACGCCTCACAACTGCTCCCCGTCTCGGGACTCAACACGGGCGTCGGACTCGCGTACGTGGTTGCGGGATGGCCGCAGACGATCGCCATTTCTTCGGATCCGGCCACCAACTTCGGCCTGAATCTGCGCGCGTTCGTTGCGGTCGTCGCCACTCGTGACGACACCCACATCCATTTGCATTCGACCGCGCGTGTGATCCCCGGTGGCCCGTTCTCCAGTGGTCTCGACCGGGGATCGGATGCGGACGCGACGCTTCAACGGTACGAAGTCTTGAACCTGGAGACGGGAGACTTCAACGCCGACTTCACGGGCAGCACGCTCGCTGCCGACCAGCCCGTCGTCGTCTTCCCGGGCAGCGAGGCGTCCGACGCGCCGGCGTTCACGACCATCGCCGATCGGTTTTGCTGCGCCGATCACCTTGAGCACCAGGAGACTCCAATTCGCAGCGTGGGGAAAACGTACGCGCTCGCGAAAATGCCGAGTCGCACGAAGGCCGTCCTCGCCGCGGGCGGCAACGTGGGCGAAGTCGACGAAATCGAATACTACCGAGTGGTCGCGGTGCAGCCAGGCACGACGCACGTGACGACGACGCGACCGGCGCCATGGGCCACGTTCGATTTGGTGGGGCTTGGAGACTCCCAGACCATACCGTCCAAATCCGACTTCATCTTAAGCGCGAGCCGGCCGGTCATCGTGCTCGACGTGCAATCCGGCCAGGATGCGGGCGGTGTCCAGCGTGGATTGCCCGGGGGCGATCCGAGCCTACCGAACGTTGCCCCGATCGAGCAGTGGCGAGGCGATTACGTCCTACTCACGCCCGACAAGTACGTCTTCGACTTTTTGGTCATCGTGGCTCCCGCGGGCGCGCACGTTTACGTCGACGCGATGCAACTCGACGCCACCAATTCGGACGTCACACCGACCGACGGCCTCACCAACCTCGCGCGCCGCTCACCGACGCCTTACTGGACCTACCGCTACCAGCTCTCCTATCCGGTCATCGATCCCACGCAACCGGCGCCAAATAACGTTCAACCAGGAAAGCAAAACGACGGAGTGCATCACATCCAGGCTGACGCGCCGGTCGGTGTCATGGCGTACGGGTTCGACTCGTATGTGAGCTATGCCTACGCGGGAGGAACGCAGCTCACGGTGATCAACCCGCAGTAAGAGTCCATGAGCCACCTGATCGTCATGTCCCACTTCTGCCGCACGGTTGCGTCGATCGCCGCGCTCCTCCTGGCTTCGGTGTCGGGTGCTGCGTGTGCCCGATCGGCAGGAGGCGATTCACCAGGAGGGGGCGGCAACGGCCCAGGGGATCTCCTCGGGTCGGGAAGCGGCGGCGGCTCAGGGAGAGGTCTCACTTGCGACGATGCCGGGCACTGCTCGTGCGTGAGGATCGCGTCCATCGGCCAAGCTGCGCATTACGGGGTGGCGGGGCCCAACTCGGACAATACGACCGCGCTGACCACTTGGCTCAATTCGAAGAGCAGCGCCGCGGTCGACATGTACGTGACCCATCCGATGCTGACGGCCGGCTTTTTGGGCAAGTACGATGTGATCATCGTTCAGTGGCTCACGGACAGCAACACGGGTCCCTATTGGACGTTCGGCGACGACGAGGTCGCTGCCCTCGCGACATGGGTCAACGGGGGAGGGGGGCTCATCACGCTCTCCGGGTACGACTCGAATCCAGAAGAGGTTGTGCCGCTCAATCGTCTGCTGTCATTCAGCGATATCTCTTACAACATGGATGACGTTCTCGCCGCCTGCGCAACTTCCGGAGCGAACCTCTGCTATTGCTGGGGAAACTCGGTACCGCTGGGAGGGTGGACGCCGGGGCCAATCGGCAAGAACGTCACCCAAGTGGGCGCACTTCATGGGCGCTCGATCAATCCGGGTAGCGCGATCGTCGACTGCTCCGGCGCGTCCCACATATATGCCGCGCACGAAGTGGTGGGGAAGGGGCGAATCGTGGCGTACACCGACGAGTGGGTGACGTACTCGAGCCAGTGGCTGGGCACTTCTCCCGTGAACAATGCCGCGATGTACACCGACCGCAACAATCCATGTTATGGACAATCGGCCGCGAGCGTATTTCAGGTTCCGCAATTCTGGTACAACGTCATTGGTTGGGCAGCATCGACCAAATGTATGTTCACGATTCAAGATCCCGGCATCATCCAGTAAGACAGGAGAATGGGCACGGTGCGACTCTCAGCGGGTCGCGGTGACTCTGGAAAGGCCCAAGGCCATGTTCGTCGTGTGCGTCACCGTCAGCATCGTTCCGGGACAAGCCGACGCGTTCGTCGTGGCCACCGTCGCAAACGCCGCGGCGACGCGTCTCGAGGCCGGCAACCTGCGCTTCGACGTCCTACGCGCCGCGGAAGACCCGAATCGCTTCTTTCTTTACGAGGTCTACCGAGACGAAGAAGCTTTTCGCGAACATCAGCGGACCGCGCATTACACGAGCTGGAAG
>JALYHX010000185.1 GCA_030776305.1 Myxococcota bacterium | reverse complement strand
CACCGTAGGTGCCCCTTGCGCCTCCCCCCGTCGGCGGCGGCGAGCCCGCTGCCCTCATCGTCTGCGTCTTCGGAGTCCTCGTTATCAACTGGATCGACCGCGCCGTCCTCGATGACGTCGGCGCGATCTCCCAGGGGCGCCGCGGGACGCTCCCCCCCGAGTCCCGCGAGGGACACGACAAGCGCGATCGGCGAGGCAAACCGGAACACACTGCGCACGGGCGACCGCGGTAGAGCGTTAGCGTCAGTACCCCTTGCGCGCCACCGCCAAATCGCCGCGTTCGATCTCCACCGTCGACTGCGTCATCACGCAGGTCGCCGTGTCCTTCTTGAGCGCCACGACGCGCAGCTCGGCCACGACTTCGTCTGGATCGTTGCGGTCGTCACGGCGTGACCCGGGTGTTTTTTCCATCGGAGGCATCGGTTTTTCGTCGTCGGCAGACACGCGCAAACCAGCAGTCGGATGCACGAGGCTCTGCCGCCACGGATCACCCCGTCGCACGACGAAGAAGCGGTTGCCGAGCTTGATCCCGGAGGATTCTCCCCGGTCGATGAAGACCACCTGGTTCTGGCCATAAAACTCGTGCGGATTCACGCTCGCGAGAACGTGCGCCTGGACCTCGATCTCGTTGCGGAGCGGCGGGACGATCACGAAACGCCGCGCGAGTGGACCGATCCTCGCGCCGCGCTCGATGACGTCGAGCGATTCGACGAGCTGCGCCCGCGCAACCCGGTCGCGCGAGTTCCATTGGTCGACGCGCGCCGTACCGACGATGAGGACGATGGTTCCCGTCGTCGACGATGGATGGACCGGCTTGAAGATCGTCAGCTCTTGGCCGATGTGGACATCGTGGCCGGAGTCGACGTGGAGATAAACCTCGTCGGTGTCGGAGAGGAACATCTTGTCCGCGGCCGCGCCGCGCACGTCACCCCAGACCTCGTCCGATGCGTCACGAATCCATCCCTGGTCGCGCAGGAAGATCGTGTCGCTGGGCACGCGCCTTCGGCGATCGACGAGGTTCATCGACCCCTGGTTGTAGAGGAGCGGAGTCGTGCCGCCGGTCGCCGCATCGGTGGGGGCGCCTTCCTTGAGCCGCACTTCGTCGCCGGGGTAGATCCAGTTCGGGTTCTTGATCTGCGGGTTGTACGACCAGAGGCGCGGCCACTGGTACGGGTTTTTGAAGTAGTAGTCGCAGATCGCCCAGAGCGTGTCTCCGTGGCGAACGGCGTGGGACTGCGGTGTCTCGCCTCCGCTGTAGGTTGGACCCCCGATGAAGATGGGGCTCCGCTCGTCGCCGTGCGCGACGCCGGAGCTCCTTCCGGCCCCCAGATCGAATGAGTCCTCCTGATCCCCCGTCACCGGATGGGCGCTGGATTCGGTCGCGTTGCCGCCGCCGACCGTGCCGTTGGGCGCCTGCCCGGAAACCATGTCGTAGCCCCTGGGCACCGGCGCGTACGTCGTCCCCGGCTGCGGCGCCTGCAGCGGAGCCACCGTCGCCCCCCCTCCCCCGGTCGGTGTCACGGGGGTGGTCTGACCTCGCGCAACCGCGGGGATGAGCGCGGCAAACGCAGCGCCGGTGACAATCGCGAGGTGACCCATCGGACGTTTCATCGACGCTCCTCGAGGGCAGGGCCCGGTGCCGTGGTCGCGGAGTCGTGCAGGGATGGAATGTGACGCGCGGCAACGGTCCCAGGAAATTGTTGGACGAGGCGCTCGAAGCTCTCCTTGGCCTTCGTCGCATTCCCGAGCTTCTGCTGGGACATGCCGAGCTTGAGCAGCGCGTCGGGCGCCTTGTTGCCGGCGGGGTAACGCCTGAGCACACCGTCGAACTGTTCAGCGGCCCGCTGGTAGTCTGCGCGCGCGAAATAGCACTCGCCCCGCCAGTACATCGCGTTGTTGGCGTACGGGTGGTCGGGCCACTTGACGAGGAACGCGGCGAGCGCGTCGAGCGCCTCTTCGAACCGCCGTGCGCTCACGAGAGAGTATGCCGCGTCGTAGGCTCGCTTCGCCTCGGGATCGAGCGGTTGGGCGTGCGGCGGCGAGGCCATCAGCGGATCGGACGCGGCCTGATCATTGCCGTCATCGTTACGCCACGCGTTGCGTCCGCTTCCTCGCGTCGTCCCGGAGAGGCGGATGGTCGGCCGCGGCGTCGTATCCTGCGGATCTGCCGCTTCTGCCCCGTCATCGCTCGCCGTCTCCCGTTCCACACCGATCTGAACGACCGATGGCGGCGGGGCCGACAACGGCGCCGATGCGTACGCTTCGGGAATGACGAAGGGTGGATCAGGGACGTCGCGCGGGCTCTCATGGTGGTCCGCGCGGTCGCGGCTTTGCCGCACGTTTTCGATCTCCTCACGCATCGAGTCCATTTGTCTTTCCTCGGCGCTGGGGTCACAGCCAAGGGCGGCCGGAACGACCGACGCCAGCAGCAAAGGCAGGACAGACATCGCGCGAGGTCTCATGCGCCATGGCAGCGTATTGCTCACGAGGCAATGAGGCCAATTTCCAGTCTGCGTCCCGGACTCCTGCGCGCGGCCACATCTTTACCAGTCGCCCGTTCTGTGGGCACGATGGGTGTTCATCCTCGCCGTAGGACAGCCCGCTGAGCAAAACGGGGGCAAAATGAGGGGACTGACGCACACGAGACCGAGGAACCGAAAATTGCCTCACCCTCCCCGCAAGCTCGACCTTCGCAAGACGTTGTTCCTCTTGCCGAACATCATCACGCTCTCGAGCGTGTTCTGCGGGTTCGACTCGATCCGGATCAGCGCAACCGCGACCGGGGACGACGACTATTTTCGCGCGTCGCTGCTGCTCGTCTTTGCCCTCTTCTTCGATACGCTCGACGGACGCGTCGCGCGGCTGACGAAGACGCAAAGCGCATTTGGTCTGCAGATCGATTCGCTGGCCGACGTCATTTCATTCGGCGTCGCGCCGGCAATCCTCGTGTTCAAGTGGTCGCTCTGGCAGCGGCCGATGGCGGGGCTATTTGCCTCTTTTCTCTTCTCTGCGGCTGGCGCGGTGCGCCTCGCCCGCTTCAACGTCCTGTCCATGGGGGACAAGGGTGCACCGACGAAACCCGGCAAATACATCGTCGGTCTACCGGTGCCGGGCGCTGCCGGCATCCTGATCTCCCTGGTCCTTGCCAATCACGCGATGGGCGATCAGCTTCGGCTGCACGGGCCAAAGTACGTGTGGGCCATGATTGCGCTTACGGCGTTCTTGAGCTTTCTCATGGTCTCGACGATCAAGTTCCGCAGCTTCAAGGACGTGCGCCTCAACGCGCGGACATTCGTCCTGGTCGCATTCGCGGTGGGTTCGAGCGCGATCGTCAGCCTGCAAACTCGGCCCGCGTTCGTCCTCGTCTGGCTCCTGTCGTGCTACGTGGTCATCGCCCTCGGTGAGAGCCTCCTCAGCTTGTCGAGACGCGCCCGCAGGCAACGCGCCGGCCCGCGTCCGAGCATTCCATAGCGCCCCACACCAAGATGAGTGCCGCCCAGATCGAGGCGCGTGGGGAGGAGCCTACCCCGCGCGCTAGGATGCAGCACGGCCATGTTCGACGACTTGTACGTCTTGCGCGACCGTGCCCGGTCGGCCGCTGCGCGCGGTGATCTCGACGGAGCCATCGCCGCGCTGGTCTCCGCCGCCGGACAGACTCACGTCACACGGCACGACTACGTCGCGATCTTGCGGCCGCTGACGGACGCCCTCGTGGAAGCTGGAGATACGCGCGGCGCGCTCACGGTACTTTCGTACTTGGCGTCGATCGACGCGACGGTGTGGAAACGCGCCGAGGAGCTCATGCCCGATGTTCCTCCGGTCGACCGCGGCTTCATTCGCGCCGCCCAAGGCCGAATGTCGCAAGCCGCTACGGAGATGGAGGGGGCGGGCTTCGTGGCGGCCGCGGCGATCTACCGAGAGAAGGCCAAAGATTGGACGGGGGCGCGCACGCTGTGGTCACGACTCGGCCAGGTCATCGACCCTGACCGCGATCGCTATGTGACGGCGCTCGTTCGCTTCAATCTCGCGCGCTGCGCAAGGCAATGCGGCGATGCGCGCCAGGCACGCGAGGCCATCATCGAGAGCGTGCGGATGCTCGAAGAGGCCGCGGATCACTTCGAGTCGATCGGCCAGCGCGAGCGCGCATTCGATTGCTTCCAGGTCCTCGTCCAGATCGGGCGCGAGAGTGGTGCATTCGAAGACGTGCTCGAAGGATTCGTGAATTCGATTCGCATCCTGCGGGAAGACCATTTGAAGTACGAGTTCGCGCTCGATCTCTTCGAGGAGTCGATCGCAGCGGCCACGCAGCGTGGCGAGACGAGGGCGGCGGCGACGTTGGCGCACCAGGCGGCGGAGTATGCAACGTCGCTGGGACTCGCCGCGCACGTGAGCGAGTATTCGCTGAGAGAGGCGGACCTGTGGCGCGCGGTGGCGGAACAGCAGCGGAGCCGAGGGGCGCCCCCCGATGCCGTAGAGAGCGCTCTGCTCCCGGCGATCATCGCGTTTGGCAAGGTGGGCCAGTACGCCCGAGTGGGCAAGCTCTTTGCCGAGCTTGGGACACTCGACCTCGCCCCGTCTCGACGGGCTCACTACGAACGCGCCTCGAAGCGGTACGAGCACGTGGAAGACGAGCCGGTCAGCAAATCGAAAGCTGGTCCTCGTTCACTTGGAGACGAGACGGTCTCGACGGACGTCTGGCACGTCGACGTACTCGAATGTGAGCGACGAGGCAGCGCCGCCGAAGCGTGCGCCGACGTGCTCCTCGACAAGCGCTGGAACGATCTCATCCGACGCAAGGCCCTGATCGCACGACTCACTGCGCTGCAGGTCGAGGACAGGCCCGATGGCACGCCCGATGACGCGATGGGTTCGGTGCTGGAATCGAGGGTGCGCCTCTCCGAGCAGCTCGGGCACCTCCAACTCTACGCCGTGCTCTCGCCCCTCGAGAAACTCTTCGAGCGGCCGGAGCGACGCGTGAAGGTCGCGGTCTTGCTTGCGTTGCAAACGCTTTGCTACAAGCGGAGTTTCATCATCGTGCGCGCTGCGCTGCGCGACCCGGATCCAGTTCTTGTCGATCACGCGGCGAACACGGTCAAGGCGCTTTACTTCCCGCACGCGGTCGATCCGCTTTCACGCATCATGCGCGAATCGTCCCACGCGAACGTGCGCGCGGCCGCCGTTTCGGCGCTCGCGCGTATCGACACTCTCGAGTCGGCGGAGCTCGTTCTCGGGGTGCTGGAGCACGGCACACCCGCGGATCGCATTGCAGCGCTCGCGGCCGCCAAGGAGACGGGCGGCAAGAAGTTCATCGAACTCGCCCGCGCAGCGTTGCCTGGCGCGAGCGACGCATTGCAGGCGACTCTGCGCGAGGTGCTCGCGGCCAAAACGCGTTGAGAAACTGTCACGACATCAGAAGTCACGGACACTCGAGACAGTCACTCATACTCATATCGGTTTGACGAGCGCAACGGCCGCAGTAATGTGCTGCGCGCCGGCGAAAGAGAACGGCCTATTCGATGTGGAAGAAGACACGCGCGTTCCTTTTTGGCGCGCCCAAGGACGTTCACTCCGAGAAGACGTTCCACAGCATTTCGCTGGTCGCGATGCTGGCGTGGGTCGGCCTCGGCGCCGACGGATTGTCCTCGTCCGCCTATGGTCCCGAAGCCGCGTTTCGCGAGCTCGTGAGCAACGGCCGCGATTACTCGTCGCTTGCGGTCGGCCTCGCGGTCGGAACGGCAATCACCGTTTTCATCATCTCGTACGCTTATTCGCGCATCATCGAGCACTTCCCGTCCGGCGGGGGTGGCTACGTCGTCGCGACGAAGCTCCTCGGGCCGAGGCTCGGCGTCGTCAGTGGTTCCGCGCTCCTCGTCGACTACGTGCTGACGATCACCGTGTCCATCGCTTCCGGCGGCGACGCCGTCTTCAGCATGATCCCGCGGGCATGGCTCGGCCCGGAGGCAATGCGCGTGTCGGCGGCGGACTTGGGAACGTGGGCGGATCCGGTGCAGCGCGCGAAACTCGGGGTCGAGATCGCCGCCATCGCGCTTCTGACGGTCTTGAACATCCGCGGCGTCAAAGAGTCCGTCCAGGCCATCTTGCCGGTCTTCATGGCGTTCATCGCCACGCACGCGGTGCTGCTGGTCGTCGCCATTTTCGGAAACCTGGGCGAGTTCGAGACCGTCGCGCAACAGACGAGCGTCAACTTTCGCCACACGGTGGCGTCGCTCGGTACCTTCGGCGCGCTGATGCTGTTCGTCCGTGCCTACTCGCTCGGGGGCGGCACATATACCGGCATCGAAGCGGTGTCGAACGGCGTGCCGATCATGCGGGAGCCGAAGGTCCGTACGGCCAAACGCACGATGGGGCTCATGGCGACTTCACTGGCAATCACCGCGGGCGGGATCATCCTTGCCTATCTACTCGTGCACGCCATGCCCGCCGAAGACAAGACGATGAACGCCGTCCTGCTGGATCGGGTGACAGCCGGCTGGAAAATCGGTGGATGGCAGGCGGGGGCCTGGTTCACGACGATTGCGCTCGCGTCCGAGGCCGGTCTTCTGCTGATCGCGGCTCAAGCGGGTTTCGTGGATGGCCCCCGCGTGATGGCGAACATGGCCGTCGACTCGTGGATGCCGCACCGCTTCGCTGCATTGTCCGAGCGATTGAGCATGCAGAACGGCGTCATGCTCATGGGTCTCACGTCGATCGTGGCCCTCGTCTACACGCACGGCAACGTCGAGAGGCTCGTGGTCATGTACTCGATCAACGTGTTTCTCACGTTCTCCCTGTCCAATCTGGGAATGACTCGCTTCTGGTTGCAGCACAGGAAGGAGCACCCAAGCTGGTACAAGCATCTGCCCATCCACGTCATCGGCTTGGCGCTGTGTCTCACCATCTTGATCGTGACGGTGCTCGAAAAGTTCACCGCCGGTGGCTGGTTGACGCTCGTCGTGACTGGCGTCCTCGTTGGCGTCTGTCTGGCAATCCGGCGACACTATATGAGGGTGGTCGCGGCGATTCGCCGCCTCGATGTGGAGCTCGCCGATCCGCTGCCAGAGCTACCGAGCGTATGCCCGCCGCGTACGGACGAAATCCGCGCGGCCGAGGGCATCGATCCCAAGCAACCGATCGCCGTTCTCTTCGTCGGTGGTTACGGGGGCCTTGGCCGGCACTCGCTTTTGACGCTGCTGCGAATGTTCCAGGGCCACTTCAAGTCCGTCGTCTTCTGTTCGGTCGCTGTGATCGACTCAGGTGTCTTCAAGGGAATCGACGAGGTTCATGAGCTCGAACGTCGGGTGGGGGAGGCGCTCGACAAGTACGTGAAGTATGCCGAATGGCTCGAGCTGCCTGCAGAGCGCGTGTTCTCGACGGGGATCGAAGTCGCGGTCGAGGCCGAGAAGCTGGCCATGGACGTAATCGGGCGATACCCAAAGGCGCTCTTCGTCGCCGGACAGCTGATTTTCGAAGAAGACACATTCGTGACTCGCGCCCTGCACAACGAAACGGCATTCATGATTCAGCGCCGTCTGCAGCATTCGGGGGTCCCTATGGTCGTCCTGCCGGTGAGGTTGAACTTGAAAGAAGGGCCGCGCTTGGGCGCGGCACCAAGCCTTACGGAGGAGCGGGCCGTTTAGAAGGTCGGTGTCTTTCGGCCGAGACCTTCGCGATCCCGCCGTCGGGGGTCGTCATCGTACGGGAGTACGACTC
>JALYHX010000184.1 GCA_030776305.1 Myxococcota bacterium | reverse complement strand
GTGCCATACGGGTTGGCAATCCCACGCCCGGCGATGTCCGGAGCCGACCCGTGGATGGGTTCGTAGAGGCCGCGACGGCCGTCACCGAGTGAAGCCGAGGGCAGCATGCCGATCGATCCGGCCAGTACGGACGCCTCGTCGCTGAGGATGTCGCCGAACAGGTTCTCGGTGACGATGACGTCGTAGTCCGCCGGCCGGCGCACGAGGCGCATCGCCGCTGCGTCCACCAATTCGTGCGCCACCGTGACGTCAGCGAAATCTCGGGCGACGCGCGTCGCGACTTCGCGCCAGAGGCGCGAGGTGTCGAGAACATTCGCCTTGTCAATCGACGTGACGTGCCGCCGGCGCTTGCGTGCCATCGAGAAAGCGAGACGAACGACGCGCTCGATCTCGCCGACGGTGTATGTGCACGTATCGAACGCCTTGTCGCCCTCGCGCCCGCGTGCGCCGAAATAAATGCCCCCGGTCAGCTCGCGAACGACGACGAGGTCGACTCCCTTCAACAGCTCGGCTCGGACCGGTGCGCGTTCGATGAGGCGGGGGTGCGGCGCGACGGGACGAAGGTTCGCGTAGGTGCCAAGGCCCTTGCGCAACCCGAGCAGTCCCGCCTCGGGCCGGCGTGGCCCCTCGAGTGTCTCCCATTTGGGGCCGCCAACCGCGCCGAGGAGCACCGCATCGGCCCGCAAGCACATGTCCAGTGTGGCTGGGGGCAGTGGCAAACCGGTTTCGTCGATTGCGCATCCCCCCATGGAAGCCGAGACGAGCTCGACTGACGCGCCGCTGCGGCGAGCCACCGCGATGAGGACTCGCGTTGCTTCCGCGGTGATTTCGGGACCGATGCCGTCTCCGGGCAGTATGGTGACCAAGCTCACGATGTCGACTCCGCGTCTTTCTCGTACGCCGTGATCGCGTCGAGTTTGGCGAGCAGCAGGCCCATCTCATCGACTCCGGCCACCAGGCAATGCCGCGCGAAGGGATCGAGCGAAAACGACGTACGCGGCCCGTCGTCGCCGATGGTCACGGTGAGACCGTCGAGGTCGACGACCACCTCAGCCCGGGGGAAGGCCGTCAGCCGCGCGTGGAAAGCCTCGTCGACGACGATGGGGACGATGCCGTTCTTGATCGCGTTCGCTCGGAAGATGTCCGCGATTCCGAGCGCGATGACAACGCCAAACCCGGCATCGGCCAGCGCCCAGGGGGCGTGCTCCCGTGATGAGCCGCATCCGAAGTTGCGCCCTGCAACGAGTACGTGCGCCCCACGTGCCTCCGGGCGATCGAGCGGGAAGTCCGGGCCGCGTCGATCGGCGAACAAATGCGCGCCGAGACCCTCCCGCGACGTGGTCTTCAGGAAACGCGCTGGAATGATCTGATCGGTGTCTGCGTCGTCGAGTGGCAACACGACATAGTGGGAGCGGATCGTGCGAATCGGTTCCATGGTGTGTCGTTCCGTCAGTCGATGAGCTCGCGGACATCGGTGATTCGTCCGGTCACGGCGGCGGCCGCGGCGGTGAGCGGGCTCGCGAGGAAAGTGCGCCCGCCTTGGCCCTGGCGGCCCTCGAAGTTTCGATTGCTCGTGCTCACGGCGTATTGCCCAGGCTCGAGGTGATCTCCGTTCATTGCGATACACATCGAGCACCCCGGCTCGCGCCACTCGGCACCGGCCTGCTGGAAGACGCGGTCGAGCCCTTCGGCCTCGGCCTGCCGTTTGACCCGCTGTGATCCAGCGACGACGAGCATACGCACGCCCGGTGACACGTGTCGGCCGCGGACCACGCCAGCAGCCAGGCGTAGGTCGCTGAGTCGCGCATTCGTGCAGCTACCGACGAAGACGACATCGACCCGATGACCGAGCAGAGGCTTGCCCGATTCGAGGCCCATGTAAGCAAGGGCTCGCGCGCGCGACGTGTCTCCGTTGGCCGCCGGAACGGGCGAGCCGATCCCGATCGCCGTCGAGGGATCCGTGCCGAACGTGATCATCGGCGATAGCGCAGAAGCGTCGAGCGATACCTCGCGGTCGAAGGCCGCGTCGTCGCGGGTGCGCAGCGCCCTCCAGCGCACCAGGTCGCGTTCCCATGCCTCGCCGCGCGGCGCTTCTGGGCAGGCCGCGAGCCAGGCAAACGTCGTGTCGTCGGGGGCCACCATGCCGGCGCGCGCCCCGCCCTCGATGGTCATGTTGCAGACGGTCATCCGCTCTTCCATGGTCATCGCGCGGACTGCCGGTCCCGCATATTCGATGATATGGCCGGCCCCACCCGAGGTTCCGATCCGAGCAATCAGCGCGAGGACCACGTCCTTTGCAGTCACGCCGCGAGGCGGCGCCCCGCTCACCGTTGCGCGCATCGTGCGCGGTCGGCGTTGCAGGAGGCACTGCGTCGCAAGGACATGGCCGACTTCGCTCGTGCCGATACCGAAGGCGAGCGCGCCGAACGCGCCGTGCGTGCTCGTGTGGCTGTCTCCGCAGGTGATCGTCATGCCTGGACGCGTAAGTCCGAGCTCGGGCGCAATGACGTGGACGATGCCCTGCCTGTCGTCGCCAAGCGCATACAGGCGGATCCCTTGCTCGCGGCAGTTGTGCTCGAGGCGATCGATTTGGTGGCGCGCCTCGGGGTCCGCGATGAGGCGCGGTCCCCGCACCGGGCGCGGCGTCGTCGGGGTCGAGTGATCCATTGTTGCCACGGTGCGTTCGGGACGGCGCACGCGCAGACCGCGCTCGCGCAGGACCTCGAACGCCTGCGGTGACGTCACCTCGTGGACGAGATGGAGGTCCACGTACAAGATCGCCGGGGTAGAGGCCGTCTCTGGGACGACGACGTGCGTATCCCATACCTTGTCAAAAAGCGTGTCTCGGCTCACGCTGCTCACGACGCGGCCTCCGTCGCCACCCGCGGCGACCGCTCGCGCAGCACGCACAGCTCGTAGCTGTCGAGCAGCGCCTGGCAGCTCGCCTCGATGATGTTCTCCGAACAGCCTACCGTGACCCAGCGAGCGTCGCCGTGGGCTGCTTCGAGCAACACTCGGGTCGTGGCTGCAGTGGCCCGGTCAGGATCGAGAATCCGGACTTTGTAGTCGACGAGGCGCAGCCGCTCGAGCTCTGCAAAACGCCCGACCAAGGCAAGGCGCAGCGCTCGGTCGAGCGCGTCGACTGGCCCTTTTCCTTCCCCCTCGGTGCTCACGTCGTCGGCGTGGACGCGCACCGTCACCTTCGCCGTCGCCGACATCCCCCCCGGGCCACCCGTTTGCGAAATGGCCAGGACATCGACGAGGGTGAAGGGCGCGGTGTAACCCAGTTGCGCGCGGCGTATCACGAGCTCCAGCGTGCCGTCGGCGGCTTCGAGCTGGAAGCCTTTGCTCTCCATTTCTTTGACTCGCGCAAGCACCGCGGCTTCGTGGTCGGCCACGTCGAGGCCAAGCGCACGCGCGCGCGCGCGCAGGTTCCCGCGCCCGGCCAGCTCCGAGACGAGGATGCGCTGCACGTTCCCCACGACCTCGGGTGACACGTGCTCATATGCGCCCTCGAGCCGCGCCGCCGCAGCCGCATGGAGGCCCGCTTTGTGCGCGAATGCGGCCGCGCCGACGTAAGGGGCGAAGGCGTCGGGCGCGATGTTGGCAATCTCGCTTGCCCGTCGCGACAGCTCCGTCAGTCGGCTCAGGGCGCGCTCGTCGACACAAGACTTGCGAAGCTTGAGGGTCAGCAACGGCACCAGTGACACCAGGTTCGCATTACCGCACCGCTCCCCCCAGCCATTAATGGTGCCCTGCACCATGCTTGCGCCGGCCTCCACGCCAGCAACGCTGTTGGCGACGGCGAGCTCGGAGTCGTTGTGGGTGTGAACGCCGATTCTACAGTCCTTGGATACAGCGAGAAGCGCGGCACGAGCTTCACTGACGACGCTGCTCACCCACTTGGGCAAGCTGCCGCCGTTGGTGTCGCAGAGGGCAATCCAATCGGCACCCCCTTGCGCCGCCGCACGCACGGCAGCAAGGGCGTATGAGCGATCCTCGCGCATTGCATCGAAAAAATGTTCGGCGTCGAAGATGACCTCGCGCCCCCGCTGTTTCGCGAAAGCGACACTCTCGGCGATCATGGCGAGGTTCTCTTCGAGAGACGCTCCGAGCACATGCTTGACGTGTGACGGCGATGTCTTGCCGACCATGGCCACCGCCGAAGTCTCGGCGGCGACGAGCGCCCGCAAGTTCACGTCGGTCTCGGCGCTGACCCCGGCTCTGCGGGTGGCTCCGAACGCCACGAGCCTCGCGCTCCGTGGACGTGCGCGACGGAAGAACTCCGCGTCCTTGGGATTCGACGACGGGAATCCCCCCTCGATGTACGGGATACCGAAGTCGTCGAGCAGGTCGAAAATGCGGAGCTTGTCGTCGAGCGAGAAGGCGAGTCCTTCGCGTTGCGCCCCGTCGCGCAACGTCGTGTCGTACAACCAGACATCCATGACTAGGGACCCCAGTGAAGCGAAGCGCGTCCTTCGAGGATGGAGCGCAAGTCGTCGTCGTCGATTTCTTTTTTGTGCTCGGCAACACGCTTGACCATCGCGAGCGCGTCGTCCAGGCGCTCCTCGCGCACACTGAAGCCGAGCTGCTCGAGTCGACGGCGAAGCGCATGACGCCCGCTGTGCTTGCCGAGCACGAGGCGTGCGGTGCCGAAGCCGACGTCTTGGGGCCGCATTACTTCGTACGTGGCGCGGTTGGCCAAAAAGCCATGCTGGTGAATTCCAGACTCGTGCGCGAATGCGTTCGATCCGACGACCGCCTTGTTCGGGGGAACGATGAAGCCCGTGATCCGCGACACCAGGCGACTCGTCGGGCAGAGGAGTCGCGTTTGGATTCCGACGCCGATCTTCAGGTAGTCACGGCGCGTGATCATCGCCATGACTACCTCTTCGAGGGCGCAGCTACCCGCGCGCTCGCCGAGCCCGTTGATCGTGCATTCGACTTGTCGCGCCCCTGCCTCGACCGCGGAGATGCTGTTCGCGACGGCCAGCCCGAGGTCGTCGTGACATGACACGCTGAGGGTGACGTCGTCGACGCCACGAACACTCGAGCGGAGCTTTCGGAAAATCTCCGCCATCTCCGTAGGAACGGAGTATCCTGCGGTGTCGGGGATGTCGATCGTCCCAGCGCCCGCCTCGATCGCCCGCTCGACCACCTCCGCCAGGAAATCGGGCTCGGTGCGCGATGCGTCTTCCGCCGAAAACTCGACATCGTCGCAGCGAGACCTCGCGTACGCGACCCCCTCCGTAGCCGCAGCGACGACCTGCTCGCGAGACATGCGCAGTTTGTGTTCGCGGTGGATGGGGCTCGTCGCGACGAAGACGTGAATCCGCTTGCGCGGGGCATCCTGTACCGCCTCGTGGGCACGGTCGATGTCGTCGCGCACGCAGCGCGCCAGCGCGCAGATGATGGGTCCCTCAATGGTACGCGCGATTGCGCGCACGCCGTCGAATACTCCAACCGAAGCCATCGGAAATCCGGCCTCGATCGCGTCGACTTGTAAGTCGCGGAGCGCCCGCGCAATCTCGAGTTTCTCCTCGAGCGTGATCGACAGGCCTGGCGATTGCTCGCCATCGCGCAGCGTCGTGTCGAAGATTCGAACGTGCGGCTCCGGTGGGGTCATGATTTACACCTCATTCGCGCGAACGGCGGCCAGGCGCGCGACTTGCGCCTCGCCCTCGTCGACGTGAACGGTCTCTACCTCCACCAGGCGCTCGACTTGTCGCCCGAGCACTTCTGGCGACCGATCCCCCTCGAGCGTCGCGTGCACGGTCATGGTCATGTTGTCGCGCATGACCCGCGCCTCGAGCGCAGTCACCTGCCATCCGCGCCGGCGAAAGACCCCGATCAGGCGCTCCAGATCTCCCTCTGCACGCCGCATACGCACCACGATTCTCATCGCGTCCCTCCTGTCGCCGAGCGCGGCGCCTTGTGATCATGGTCCAGCATCGAAGAATTGGCCGCGCCAGGCTTCACGATGGGCCATACGTTGGTGGTCGGGTCGACCACGACATGGCACAAGAGCGGTCCGGGCCCGTCGAGGATCTGCTCCACTGCGCGCTCGACCTGATCCGCGCGATCCACGCGGAACGCGGGGATTCCAAAGGCTTCTGCGACACGCACGAAGTCAGGGTTGTCGCTCAGGTCGATCTCGCTGTAGCGCTCCTCGTGGAAAAGCTCCTGCCACTGGCGCACCAGGCCGAGCGCGCGATTGTCGATGAGCACGATACGCACCGGGAGGGCGTAGCGAACGATCGTGGCGAGTTCCTGCAGATTCATCATGATCGACCCGTCGCCCGTGACGGCGATGACGAGCGAGCCGCGGCGAGCAAAGCATGCCCCCATCGCTGCCGGAATGCCGAACCCCATCGCGCCGAGGCCACCACTCGTCAGGTGAAGGTCGGGAGAATCGAAACGGACGTGCTGAGCGACCCACATCTGATGTTGGCCCACGTCGCAGGCGAACGTCGTGTCGCGCGGCGCGCGCTCGGAGAGGCGGCGCAAGAGGGTCGGGGCATGGAGGAGCTCGTTGCGAGGTGACGGGTCCAGCACGTACTGGCGCTTCCACTCCAAACATTGCGCGCGCCACGGCTCGATGTTGTCGAGCGGCCTCGCCAGCTCGCGCAGCGCGACGCGCGCGTCGCCCACCAGTGCCACGTTCGCGCGCCGGAGCTTGCCGACTTCCGCCGCGTCGACGTCCATGTGGATGACTTCCGCGTGTGGAGCGAAGTCCGCGAGTTTGCCAGTGACACGGTCGTCGAAGCGCGCGCACGCACAAACGAGCAGGTCGGCCTCCTGTACGGCATAGTTGGCGCCCTTCGTGCCGTGCATGCCGAGCATTCCGAGCGATAGCGGGTGGTCGGTCGGAACGCTTCCCAGCGCCATGAGCGTCGAGACGAATGGGAGTCGGGTTGTTTCGACGAGCGCGCGAAGCTCCGGAATCGCGTGGGCACGCCGGACGCCCCCACCAATGTAAAGCAGCGGTCGACGGGCTTTCTCGAGTGCTCGAACCGCGCGGGCCATGCTTTCGGCATCGGGTGGCGGTACCGCGTCGACCACCGAAGCCAACCGAAGCGATGGCTGGAGGCGATCGTCGAACGGTGCGTTCGCGGTGTCCTTGGGAATGTCGATGAGTACGGGTCCGGGCCGCCCTGAGCGCGCAATCCGAAATGCTTCGTGAACCACGTCGGCCATTTCCGACACGCGCCGCACGACGAACCCGTGCTTCACGATCGGCATCGTCATCCCGAGCACGTCGAGCTCTTGGAACGCGTCGGTCCCCATGAGTCCGGTCGCTACTTGGCCGGTGACGATGACCATCGGGACCGAATCCGCGAACGCGTCGGCGATGCCTGTGAGCAAGTTCGTCGCGCCGGGCCCCGACGTCGCAATGCAAACGCCGACTTGTCCGGTCGCCCGAGCCCAGCCATCGGCTGCGAACGCCGCCGCTTGTTCGTGGCGGACGAGGATATGCCGCAGCTTCGAGTCGACGAGCGCGTCGTAGACAGGCAGGATGGCCCCGCCGGGGTAGCCAAACACGATGTCCACGCCCTCGGCCTCGAGCGCGCGCACGAGAGCCGCAGCACCGTTCATCGTTTTGCCTCGGTCGCGTGCCCACGTCCCGCAGCGGACGCGCCGTCCTGATGCTGGCTACGCGTAGGAGAGCCGCCCTCGTTTTCGCGATCGCCCTCGGCGAGCCAAGACATCCGCTCGCGCAGCTTTGCGCCGACACGCTCGATCGGGTGCGCCAGGTCGCGGGCGAGCAAACGCGAGTAGCGCGGTCGCCCTGCCTGGTCCTCCAGAATCCACTCGCTTGCAAACGCGCCGGAACGGATCTCCTCGAGCAGCGTGACCATCGTCTCCCTGACATGTGCGTCGACGACTCGGGGACCACGCGACAGGTCCCCATATTTCGCCGTCTCGCTGACGTAGCGGTGCATCTTGGCGAAGCCGCCTTCATAAAGAAGGTCCACGATGAGCTTCAGTTCGTGGAGGCATTCGAAGTACGCGATCTCCGGCTGATAGCCGGCATCGGTCAGCGTCTCGAACGCCGCGGCAACGAGCTCTGTTACGCCGCCGCACAGCACGGCCTGCTCTCCGAACAGGTCGGTCTCCGTTTCTTCCGCGAACGTCGTCTCGAGAACGGCGGCGCGCGTTCCGCCGATGCCGCGGGCGTACCCGAGCGCGCGGTCCCGCGCGTGTCCCGTCGCGTCCTGATGGATCGCCAGAAGGCACGGCACGCCGTGGCCCTCCGTATAGGTTCGCCGGACGAGGCGTCCGGG
>JALYHX010000183.1 GCA_030776305.1 Myxococcota bacterium | reverse complement strand
ATTCTACGCGCCAGGCGAAGCGCTGGCCCTCGACGACTCGACGCAAGCCCACTTGGAACTCGTGCGCGCGGCCGACGGGGGCGAGCGGGGATCGCTTCTCGCGCAGATCGATGCAACCGGGACCGCGCCGGGCGCGCGACTCCTGCGCCGCAGACTGCTGGCGCCGCTCACGAGCGTTGCCGAGATTCGACGTCGACAGGACGCCGTCGAGCTCTTCGTCTCTCAGCCCGGAGTACGCGCCGAAGTGCGCGAAGGTTTGGCTGACGTGGGGGATCTGGAGAGACTCGCGGTCAAGCTCGCGCTGGACCGCGCCGCGCCGCGCGATCTCGGTGCGATGCGCCGGTCGCTGGTCGCGCTGCCCGGGCTTGCGCAGGCGCTCGAGCGATGCCCGGACCCTTCCGCGCGCGAAGCCCTCGGGCTGAACGCCGACCAGCCTTGGATCGATACATGCGCCGATCTTTGCGAGCTACTGTCGCGCGCCGTCGCGGACGAGCCGCCTGCAAGGGTGAGCGATGGCGGCGTCATGCGAGATGGTTTCGATCACGATCTCGACGAGGCCCGCGATCTGATGCGCGGTGGCCAACGGATGATCGTCGCCTTGGAGGCGCGCTTGCGGGAGGGATCGGGGATTTCTAGCCTCAAACTCCGGTACACCCGCGTGTTCGGCTGGTACATCGAAGTCACGAGAGCGCACCTCGTAAAGGCGCCCAAGGAGTGGCGGCGCAAGCAAACGGTCGCTACGGGGGAGCGCTTCACGAGCGACGATCTCGATGCGCTGGCCGACAAGCTCGCCCATGCCGAGGAGCGCGCTTCGTCGCGGGAGGCGGAGCTCTTCGTAAGAATCGTGTCCGATCTGGCTCGACATGCCGAGCGCCTGCGATCGGTCGCCGCAAGCCTGGCGGCGTATGACGTCGCCTGCGCGCTTGCCGAGGTCGCGCACCGCGACGACTGGGCGCGACCGATCGTGGACGACTCACTCGATCTCGTGCTCGAGGATGCGCGCCATCCTGTGGTCGAAAGGCTCGCAGCCGCGGGGCGATTCGTACCGAACGACGTTTCCCTCGCCGCCGTCGACGGCGGCCGCGCGCGCCTATGGCTGGTCACCGGGCCGAACATGGCCGGCAAGTCGACACTCATGCGGCAGACAGCGATTGCAGTCATCCTCGCGCAGATGGGCGCATTCGTTCCGGCACGGCGTGCGCGCATCGGGATTGTCGACCGTGTTCTGACGCGCGTCGGAGCCAGCGACAACCTTTCTCGGGGCGAGAGCACGTTCATGGTCGAGATGAAAGAGACCGCGAATGTTCTACGGCGCGCGACCAAGCGCTCGCTCGTCGTGCTCGACGAGATCGGCCGTGGCACGAGCACGTACGACGGTCTGGCGATCGCATGGGCGGTTGCCGAGCATCTGCACGATACGATCGCGTGTCGCGCGATGTTCGCGACGCACTACCACGAGCTCACCGATCTCGCGACGACGCGCGCGCCCACGTGCGAGAGCTGGAGCGTCAGCGCCCGCGAATACGAAGGGGACATCGTCTTCTTGCACAAGCTCCAGCGCGGAGCGGCGTCGCGTAGCTACGGTATCGCTTGCGCGCGGCTCGCCGGAGTCCCCGAACCGGTCCTCGCGCGAGCGCGGTTGCTGCTCGGGGAGCTCGAACGCGGAATCGCTCTGCCGAGTGGCTCACCATCGTCGCTGCACGCTCGATCCGAGGCCGGTCGTGCGCAGCTGGGGCTCTTCGAGGGCGAAGCCACCCCGCCGGGCGGGGCGAAAGCGGAGCCCCATCCTGCGCTCGAGGCGCTGCGCGCGGTGGAGACCGACCGCCTCACGCCGCTCGAAGCGCTGCAACTCGTCGCGGCCCTCAAGAAGCTGGCGACCGCTCCGTGAGCGAGGGCCTCCGAGCATCGACGACACCACCCCTGCGAGGACGCAACGGCGCCATCGCAAGGGCGCTGCCGTATGCGGCGGTAGCTTTCGCTGCAAGCAGTTGGGGGAGTTGGGCACTCATCATTCGCCATACGGAGGCCATCGGTCCGATGCCCGCCGCGCTCGAATCTACGAT
>JALYHX010000182.1 GCA_030776305.1 Myxococcota bacterium | reverse complement strand
ATTCAACGCTGGGACGCTCAAGGCGGTTCCCCGGATGCGGGGCAGCTCTGCGACCTCGCGCGCGCGGTCTACCCGCGAAATCCCCAAGTGGCCGCTCGCCTCGCCCAAGCGGCCGGAACGTCGCTCGAGCAGCTTGGACTGGTCGTCGCGCCACCACCTTCCGCGGTCCCTCCGGCCCCGCCTCCTTCCCCCTTCGTCGCGTCGAGTTTGTTCACGGTCGACTCGATCACGTGTGCGGCTGCCGACGCGATGAACATGGTGCCCGAGGCCGTGCGTCCCGGGCTGCGCGCCGCTTTCGAGCGTGCGCGCGACCTCGGCCTCTCCGTGGCGGACGTCGCTGCCGCGCTGACTCCCGCCAAGCCGGCCGCGACGACGCGCGACAAGAGCGGGAAGAAGTGAGGCGCCGCTTCATTGACGCTCGTCGGTGAGGCGTGCCAGATAGGGCTCAGCCGAGGAGAGTCTCATGGCAAACCAGTGGAACGTATTGCCTCACCAGCCGATCGAGAAGATCGAAGACAACCTCTGGCGGGTCGAAGGAAATCTTCCCAAGAACCCACCGATCAAGCGCGTGATGACCATCGCGAAGCTCAATGACTCGCGGCTCGTCATTCACAACGCGATCTGCGTCAACGCGGAGACCATGCGAGAGGTCGAATCATTCGGCAAGCCCGCGTTCTTGATCGTCCCGGGTGTCAGGCATCGCCTCGACGCGGCCGCGTTCAAGAGTCGCCACCCGGACATCGTCGTCGTGTCCCCCCCGGGCGCCAAGAAGGACGTCGAAAAGCAAATCAAAGTCGACACGACACAGCCCGACTTCGGTGACGACTCGGTCCGCTGGCACGTCCTGGACGGCGTCGGACAAGGGGAGGGAGTGCTCGAGGTCCGGACCGGCGATCGCGTGTCGCTCGTCTTCAATGACGCCGTGATGAACATGCGCCCGACGGGCGGCTTCATGGGGATGATGTTTGGCCTCGTCGGTTTCACCGGCGAGGAACCGAGGGTCAGCGGCCCGACGAAGTTCTTTCTCGTGAAAGATCGACCTGCTCTGCGGTCTCATCTGGAACGACTCGCGTCGACCCCGCAGCTCGCGCGCGTCATCGTCGCACACGGCGCTCCCTTCGACGCCGCCGGATTAAAAACCGCCGCCGCAACTCTGTAACCCCCCAAACGGTCACGCCCGCCCCTGGCGTCCTCCCGAATGAAGTGCGGTGATTTTCGCCGAGACCAAGCGAGGCCGCCGGTGGCGATGAGGAGCCGCACTCACGTGCGGTGACGATTCCCGCCGGGCGGCATCGCGCCGGTATCGGCGAAAAGCACCGCGCTTCATCGTGGAGTCACCCGCGCCTTCAGCATCGGCGCATACGCGTCGCGGTACACCCACGCGAGGTAGATCTCGAGAGCCAAAAAAACCAACGCCGGCGGCAGACCCTGCGGCGCCAGGAAAGCGTGAAAGAGGACGATGTTCACGAGATTTGGCGCCAGAAGAGCCAGCGCGAGAGGCACGAATCGATTCGCAAGCAAGAGTGCGCCGCCAATCACCTCCACGGCCTTGATGAGCGGGAACATGTAACCCGTCCCGGCGAGGGCGCCGAGGAACGCGCCAGCGCGTCCAGGCATTGGTGGCTGGGGCATGAATTGCAGGAACCCGTTGAGACCGAACACGACGAAGACGAGCCCCAACAAGATGCGGGCGGCGGTAGGTGCATAGCGTGCAATGGATTTCATGGTTGACCTCGTTGGAAGTTCCCTCCGCCGCGTACATAACCCCGGAGCGTCCTCGGCCGGAAAGGACGATCGAAGAGCTTCGATGCCCCTCATCATCTTGCGTTGCCGCCGAGCATTCCTGCGGCCTGCCGCCAAAAAGCGCTCTCTACCGCCGAAAGATCGGCGGGAGCGTTCACACCACCCCCCGCGACGATTCATGCCACAGGACGGCTCGCACCAAAGCGGCTCGCCAAGACACACCCTTACAGGATCACGCATCACAATACATACGACGTACGCAAGGCGTATGTCTCTGGCCGCTGCGTAGTGCATCGAGCGTCATGCGCCCGTTTCGTGTTTGCGAACGCCGAGCGAAGAGAAGAGAGAACGTAGAGTGGGCAAACGCGGGAACGATGGTTGCAATTGCTCTCTCTGGAGCGTACGACAGATAGTTGGTTGATTGAGCGATGATGAGGGCGATATCGGCCGCCGGTCGGTATGGCGGCGCGCCTCGGGGCGAGGGACGTATCGGAGGCGGCGATCCGACGGGTCGCGCGCGCCGCGTGGCGAGGGAAAATGACGTCGAATCACGCAGTGCCGAAAAACGTGGTCTCCGACGAGGAGTCCGACCGATTCAAAGTGGCGCACAAGTCGGTGCTGCTCGTCGAAGACGACGTTTCATTCGCGCGCGCGGTCGTTCGGGTGCTCTCCGCTTCGGGATTCGACGTCACGACCGTGCACAGCGGGTCCGCAGCCGCGGAGGCGATAGCGACCCATCCATTCGCAGCGATCGTCAGTGACATTCAGATGCCTGGGATGTCCGGCGTAGAGCTCCTCGGGCACGTCCGACAACATGATCTGGACGTTCCGGTCATTCTTTTGACCGCGGCGCCGACGATCGAGACTGCGATGGAAGCGGTGGCGCTCGGTGCGTTGCAATACTTCGCAAAACCAGTCTCGAACGAGGTCCTGGTCAACGCGCTCGAACGCGCTTGCCAGTTGCATCGCGTCGCGCGGATGAAGCGCGAAGCGCTGAGGCTCCTGGGTGGCGCCGAGGGCGAGGCCGGGGATCGCGCGGGGTTGCAGTCGTGCTTCGACCGAGCCCTTCAGACGATGTGGATGGCGTTCCAGCCCATCGTCGATCTCGACGCGAAGCGCGTGTTCGGATACGAAGCGTTGCTTCGAAGCGAGGAGCCCGCGCTGCCGCATCCCGGTGCGATCCTCGGAGCCGCCGAGAGGCTGGGGCGCGTCGCCGAGCTCGGAGGGCACATTCGCATGCTCTCCGCGAAAGGCTTCGAGCAGGCATCGCGCGACCATCTTCTCTTCGTCAACTTACACGCGCTGGATCTGCTCGACCCGAACCTCTACAGCGCGGACGCGCCACTCACGAAGTTTGCAAATAGGGTAGTCCTCGAGATCACGGAGCGAGCCACGCTCGACGACATCGGCGACGTCAGGGCGAACGTGAGTCAGCTTCGCGCACTCGGCTATCGCATCGCGATCGATGACCTCGGGGCGGGCTACGCCGGGCTCTCGAGCTTCGCCGCGCTCGAGCCGGACATCGTCAAGCTCGACATGTCTCTCATTCGCAATGTGCATCAATCGTCGATACGCCAGCGCGTCGTGAGGTCGATGACGACCCTTTGTAGCGACATGGGCATGAGCGTCGTTGCCGAAGGCATCGAGGTCGCCGAGGAGAGAGACACGGTTCACGGCTTCGGATGCGCTCTCGTGCAGGGCTACTTCTTCGCGCGACCTGGGCGGCCATTCCCGCAACCCCAAAACCTCTAGGAGCCTTGGATGTTTTTCGCCGATCCCGGCGCGATGCCGCCGCCCGGGAATCGTCACCGCACGTGAGTGCGGCTCCTCATCGCCGCCGACGGCCTCGCTTGGGCTCGACGAAAACCACCCAGGCTCCTTTTCATTTTGTGAATGAAGTTCCAGTCGACGCGCCACTCCCCCCCTGAGAGAAGGTCGGTGTATTTCGGTCGAGACCGAGCGAGGCCGCTGGCGGGGCGAGGAGCCGTACTCCCGTACGGTGACGACCCCCGACGGCGGGATCGCGAAGGGATCGCCCGAAATACACCGTCCTACCACTTCGCGCGCTTTGCCATGCCGAGTGCAGCATCCGCCCAGAACTCACCAGCTTTCGGGCCGCCATTGCACGCCCCGTCCGATTCGCCGGGAGGCTTGACCCAGAAGAAGGCGTCCACGGCGGGGTCGCCGGTGTTCGCCGTCGGCGCGTTGCCGAGGGCACGGCCGTCCGGGTTGCACCATTGGGCATCCGCGGTCGGCCCATTGCCGTTGCGACTGGTGTCGATGATGAAGTGCTTTCCGCCAGTGGCCGCGGACAACGCGTGGCCGTATGCGATGTTTTCCTCGGTGCTGACATAGTTCGAAGTATTGAGTGCGAATCCGTCTGCGTTTGCGATGCCCGCGGCGTTCAGGCGCTTGGCCATCTCGGGTGCGGCGATCCACTTGGCGTGCCCGGCGTCGAGGTAAACCGAGATCCCTGGCGTCGCTTCGAGGACATCGACGGCATCCTTGAGGAGAGCGAGGCGCGCCTCCTGGTCGGCAGGCGAGAGGCACTGGGTCAGGTGTCCGAGCGCATCCGGCTCGAGCACGACGATCATCCGAAACGAACCTGCGGCCTTCGCGAACTCGCGGATCCACTTGCGGTACGCATCGGGAGACGCGGATCCGCCCTTTGAATACTGGCCGCAGTCACGGTTTGGAATGTTGTACGCCACGACGACAGGGACCGTGCCCTTCGCGTTCGTCGCCTTTCCGAGGTTGTGGACCGCGGTCTCGATGTCCCCGCTCCACTCGCCCATCCATTGCGCGGACGGCTGGATGGCGATCTTCTCGAGCAGCTTGGCATCGTTCGGCCTGGTGGGCTTCCAGTTCTGGGCGGCCATCGCCGCGGGGCTGTAGTCGTTGATGTAGAAGCGAACGCCGGTGAACGGATTCTGTCCCTTCACGCGAGGTGGCACCTTGGCCGCGGCTTGCGCGTCCGCATTCGACAGTGGGGCTGCGGTCGCGCCGCCGGGCGTGCCCGGATCACCGGGACTCACGTTGGGGCCTGCCGAAGCCGGCGTCACGGGCGTACCGGGGGTCGACGGTGCGCACGCGACGAGGATCGCAGACGCGGCCAGGGAGATGGGCAAACGAGCGATGGTCATCGGGGACTCCACTCTATCAAAGCGCGCCAGCGACTTGAACGGCATCCAAGGCCCGGGCGCGCGAGCCACCCTCACTGAAGGTCATGCCACAGGAAGTACACGGAGGCAGCAAAGGCCAGAAGCAGGAATATTGGGGTCAGAGAGGCTCGCCTAGAGGACGCTGGTCGGCGGTCCCGCTCCTGTGCAGAGACGGCGGCGGGCGTAGCGGAGGGCTCGGGGTTAGGTGCTGCCGACGCTTCTTGCTTGGTTGCCGACGCTTCTTGCCTCGTTGCGGACGCTTCTTGCTTCGTCGCGACAGCCACGGTCGCGGCAGGCACTGCAGTCGCCGTCGACGGGCTGGCCGCCGTGGTCACGGGCGCAGACTTGGATGGTGGCTCCGCCACGCGGGCAGTCCTCTCGACGTTCAGCGCGGGCATGGCTGGGGCCACAGGCCTCGGCGAATATGCCGCGGGCGCCCGGACCGTGTCTCGAGGAGCGCCAGTCACGAGCCACCGGGACCGTGGGGGCAGCTGCAGGGGCTTGCCCATCACCAAGACGTCGAGCGCGACGGAAGGCTCTCGTCGTGCCTCGCCATAAAGTGCGACTGGCACACGGGACTCCCCTGCCCGCTCTGCCGACGCGATCGCCAAAGCGAGCTCGCGGGCTGCTGCATCGAAGCGGGCCGACCGGTCCGCGAGATCGCGCGCCCGGGCGTCGAAGTCTTCTAGATCCGTGTCGACGAGGCCCGTCCCGTCCTTGGTAAGGCGTGGTAGGGCATTCGCCAACTCCACGGCGAGCTCGGAGAGGATTCCGTCAGAAAGCGACGAGAGGAGGCGATCGATCAACCCCTCGAGAAGGGCGTTGATGTCCGCATTGCTGCTCGACGCGTTTACCGAAGGGGACAGCATCTCGACGAGGTTGCCTTGCACACGAAGCGCCTCGCGTGAGCCGCCCTCGGCAAAGTAGTAGAAGCCCGACGACACGCGGTCGACGCCCACCGTGTGCACCCGTACGCCGGCCTTTCGTACGTCGTCGACGAGATTGCTGCTGAGGGGCAGGAAAGGGCTCGCCTCGACGGCCCGTTTTGCCATGGCGAATCGCTTGGGTGCGATCTGCTCGAGCGGCAGCGTCGCATGCAGCTCTTTTGCGAGCTCGGCGGTCATCGCCGTGCGCGCCATGAACGAGAGCTCGCGCTCCCACCGGAGGATGCCGGTCGGCACCATCCATCCGGCGGCGGATCCGAGGAAGACAACACTCTGTCCCGAGGAGGTCGGGCTGACACAGAGGATTCCGGGCACGGCCAGGGTGGCCTCGTCGTTCGCACTCTTCGTCGGTTCGTTGGGCATTGGGCCGTCGCAGCGTTGGCGTCGGTGAGCCTACCGCCTCGGCATCATGCCGATCCAGCCACTTCCCGGATGCGCCTCATGCGCCGCGCCGCAGCAATCGGGCTATGCTCGCGAACCATGTCGCCCGCAGACGTCTCGATACGCCTGGCTTCAGAGGACACCCGCGCCCTTCACCTGACGGCCATCGTGGGCAAGACAGGTGACCAAACGACCCACGAAGTCACGCTCGATCGCACACTGCTCGCACGACTCGCCCCGGACGAACCCGCCGAGATTTTCGTGCGCCGCTGCTTCGATTTCCTGCTGCAGCGAGAAGACAAAGAGTCGATCCTGCAGCGTTTCAACGTGTCGGACATTGCACGCTACTTCCCCGAGTTCGAGAAGACGATCGCGCGCCGGTGAGGTGAGCGAGTGCCTCACGACCCCGAGGAGGGCGGACGCACATACACGGCGAACTGATTGTCGTAGCGGATCACTTGTCGAAACTGCCGATCGAGAACCGCACGCGCTGCATCCGTCAGTGAGATCGAAGCGGACACGAGGGCGGCATCGACCTGGGTCAGGGCGTTTGCGATCTGTGTCGGATCGACGACCGCGACATCGGGTGACACGTACACTTGCCGATCCGACGGCATCTCCTCACATGTGCCAAGGGCCCGAATCGGATATATCCCATTCTGGTAGTTGCCGATCGAGAGTGCCAATACGCGGAACGGTTTCTGCTGCGGTGGCGCCACTTTCGGCATCTCGAGCAGCGCAAAGCGGCCAAACCTGCCCTTGTCGTTCGCAAAGAGTACTGCCAGCGCATGGAAGATGATGTCCTCCTGTTTGGAAGGCGCCGTCCGCCAGCCGGGATTGTAGATGATGTGCGTGATCCCGAGGGCCGCGAACCGGTCGTATGCGTCCCGCGGCGTCTGGAAGGTGCGATAGTCGATCAGCCCCTGGAAGCCTACCCAGTCCAAATAAATCGTCCGGTCGATCCCGAGACTGGGATGAAAATTGTGCAGCAAAGCGACGGCCTTGACAGGCATCGCACTGCCCAAATCCAGGAACTCGCGACGATAGTGAGCAAAGCGCTGCTCAGCGCGGCCATCGAATCCACTACGAATGAGGTCGACGCTACTCTGGAGTCGGTCGCTCCCGCTGAACATGAAGTCACCTCCCCAGGCGATTTGCAAGGCGACCAGTGGAACCAGACCGAGCCTCGCGATCAAACCGAGATCCCATACGCGAACGATGACCGCACCAGTCGCCGCCCCGAGGATAGGCAGGAACGTTTGCAGGTTTCGGTCCACCCAAAAGGTGAACGCCCAGGTGAACACGGCCACTGCAGCCACGAGGTAACCGGTCCAGAGGCGGCGGCTTTTCGGGATGACGAAAAGAAACGGCAGAACGAGTGTGAATAGGAATCCAAAGCAAGGCAGATTCCTCACGAAGGAATAATGTGACTCGAATGAGAAGGTGAACAACATTTCGCCGGTCGCTCGAATGCGCGGCCAGAGCGCGTCGGGTGGGTGCCAGTTATGGTCCTTGAACAAGAACGCCACCATCTCCGCGGCGCCTGGCATCGAGGGCGTGCTGTTCTTGAAGAAACCTTGCGCCAGCGGGTAAACGGGGTTTCGGTACCGGATCGCATTTTCGATGAAGTAGGGCGAAGCGAACGCGGTCGCAGACGCGCCGAGCGCGCCGAGACCGAGCCATCGCTGCCGCCAAAACCGGGCGCGATCCTCCCGCCGTAGCTCGGAGAGCGTGAGATAGATGAACCGGCCCGCGAACAAGACACCGACCGCAACTAGCGAATACGTCGCTTGATACTTCGTGAGGATTGCCCCGGCCATGAGCATTCCCACGGCACACGAGGGGCCGACTTCGAAACTGCGCGCCGCGCGGACCGAGGAAAGCAGGAGCGCCGGTGTGAACAGGGCCAGGAGGTGGTCCGCGGCACCGCCGAGG
>JALYHX010000181.1 GCA_030776305.1 Myxococcota bacterium | reverse complement strand
AGTGAAGCTCGATTTGACGCACCATGGATTCGACATCCTCGGTGCGCGCCAGAAGCGTCGGGATGACGACCAGGGTTCGAGCGTCTTCCGGAACTCCTTTCGAAAAGTCCAGCTTCGGAAGTGTGCGAGGCGGCAGAAGCCGAGCCAACACCCACTGAACGATCGTCGTGCCCAGCACGGACGAAGGTACGACGGTCAGTAGCAAGGCGATGATGGTGGTCGGGAGCGAGAAAGCGCCATGTTTCAAAGCCCACGCTTCGATGCCCAGCGGGATCAGAGTCAGAACGGTGAGGGAGCCGAGATGCACCAGGCTCGGCCAGCGGTGGATGAAGCGACGAATCCGCGCAATGCCCGTCGGGCGATAACCGAGACGATGCTCTAGGGCTCGTCGTCCGTCGCCGACGAGGTAGTAGCCCACATCCCTCCGCTGGCCGGCCAGGACATCGTCGCGCGCGAGCGATACGGCGAGGTTCGCGACGCGCTCCTCGGTGCTCGCGGTCGACCACGCGAGCTCTTCGACGCCCTTTCGGTAAGAATCACATGTTTCGAAATCCATTTGCGCATAGATGAGTGCCGGATCTTTGCGCAGAATGGCTTCGACCTTGTTCGTATTCTCGAAAAACGCCTTCCAATCGATTTCTCCCAGAAAGCGAAGCGACCCAATCGATCTGGCGATGCCAGCCGTCGGAGTGAGCGCGGAGTGCCGGTCGGCAACTTCGGACGGGACAAGGTACCGATCGACCGCATCGCCAGTGGGAACGCCGAGCTCACCGACATGGCGAAGCAGAACGTGAAGCACGGCCACCCGAAGCATCGTCGGCAGTGCCCAAAGCTCGGCAATCGTGAGGGGAGAGACTTCTTGATATGCGTCCACGAAGCGGCGCAGCACCGAACCGTCCAGTTCCACGTCGAGGGCAACCAGTCCGCGCGCAAGCGAGTCGATTCTCGTCAGGCCTTCCGCGGGCCCCGCGGCAACGAGGGGAAGACGTCGCAAGAAGCCCGGCGGGAGATCTTGCACGACTTGCCGCGCGACCCGCCGTATCAGGTAATAATTGTCGAAGAACCATTCCGCCGCCTTTTTCAACGTGGCGTCGTCCGCCTTCGTCGAGAGGTCGCGGCGAACGCGCCCCAGAATGCCGGGGATTGGCGTGGTGTCCCAGAGTCGGATTCGACCGCCCCCGCGCTTGAGGACCCGATCCGTTTCGGCAATCTTCCGTGCCGCGGTCTCGAGTGTCGTCGTATGTTCAATATCCTGTGCGACCGACTGATCCGGCGATGCCGTCAAATCATCTCCTTTGGAGAGTGGGAGCGTAGGGACGGCGGTCGATCGGAGCTGATCTCCGGGCGATGCTGACCTGATTCCGAAAGATCTTGAAGGACGAGCAACGGGATCGGCGAGTGTGCCAGGAGATGCGTGGTGACGCCTCCAAAGGAACGCTGGCGGTTGCAGGTGGCGCCGTGGGCAGAGAGCACGACGAGGTCGACGTGTGCTCTATCGGACAATTCGAGGAGGGCGTTGCAATGGTCGCTTTGGCGTAGGACCATCGTGCGGATCGACGCGATTCCATCGCCGAGCCGGCTTTGCATTTGGTCGAGATACCGCCTCGCGCCGGCTTCGAGTCGGACCGCGAGCTCGTCGGCGAGCGCGAGATCGTCTGGAGCGCGAAGAACCCCCGTGGGGAGTGCATCTTGAACCACGTGGGCGAGCAGTATCGACGCGCCATTGGCTTTTGCGATGCGCGCTGCAATCGGAAGTACACTCTCTGCCCGCAGGGAGCCGTCGAGCGGCACGAGAATGTTCTCCGGTGAGAACGCGACGTGGGGTCCAGCGCCGCCCCGTGCGACAAAGACCGAGCCTTGGGCGAGCGTGAGGACGTGCTGTGCGGTGCTGCCCAGATTCCACGGCGCGACGCCGCTTTCGCCGTGGCCGCCGAGCACGATGAGATCCGCTCCGATCTCGCGTTCGACGGCCGCGATTCGCTCGGCGGGACGACCCTGCTCGAGGCGGACGTCGACCTCGTGACCCAGGTATTCTTTTTCGAATCGTTCCAAGTAGGCGATCGCCTCTTGGCGAGAGATCTCCCAGCCCAACGCATCGGTTGGCGGAATGCTCGAGCGCTCATGAGCCGGTTGCATGACGAGCAGAAGCGTGATGGTGCTCCCAAAGGTATTCGCGAGAAATACCGCGTGGGGCAAGCACGCCTCCGAGAGCGTGGAACGGTCCAAGCATAAGAGAATCCTGCGGATTGCCCGTGCCTCGGATATGTCCACGTTCGCAATTGCTGACTCATCCGGTGTCGCGCGCACGAGAGACAGGCCGCCGGTGGTGGTCATTGTCGCACCGCGCATTCAAGAATCTCGCCAACCTGAGCCGCACCAGAAAACAGCCCCGCTCGCTGCGCTTGTCGTACGCGGTCTGGCGACCGGCGGGGGCGCTGGGTCACAAGGCGGCGAGGCAACTTGCGACGCGTGTGGCGAAGATGCACCGGCTTTTTGCCTATTGCGAAGAGAAATACCACGGCGCTGCACCCCATGACGGCGTTGAAGACCGCCTCGATACCATATACTGCGCCGCGGCACCTCCGACACTGACCCCCCGTCGTTCCGAGCGCATGTCCCTTCGCCTCGTCCCCCTCATCGACGGACCCGAGCACGATGAGACGATCGTCTTCGTGCAGGGTTGGCCCAACGACGCTTCGGTCTGGGATCCGACCGTAGAAACGCTTCGACGAAGCTATCGATGTGTCCGCATTACGCTGCCGAATTTTGACGGCAAACCGGTCGCCCGCTGGGGTTACAGCACGGACGAGATTGTCGGCGCCATCGCCGACTTGCTCAAGGAAGCGGGCACCAATAGACCCGTCACGCTCGTCCTGCACGACTGGGGCACCTACTGGGGCCATGCCGCCCACCACCGCTGTCCTGAACTCGTCGCGCGGGTCGTGGGTCTCGACGTCGCGCCCCATTTCAAGCCGACCGCAGCGGCCGCCGCGGGCATTCTCGCTTACCAAGCGTGGCTGCTGGCAGCTTTCGTCGAAGGAGGGTCATTGGGCACGGCGATGACGCGTGCCTTCGCGAAGCTCGCGGGCGCGCCGGTCGACGAGAGTCGTCTCCACACATGGATGAACTATCCCTATCGAAATATCTGCGCTGACATTCTCGCGGGCCGAGACAAGAAGCTCACCCAAGGTTACTGGCCGACGTGCCCGTTGCTCTTCGTCTACGGCGAGAACAAGCCCTTTCCTTTCCACAGCGCCGCCTGGGTGGACCACGTACACCGCGTGGGGGGGAAGGTCGTCGGCCTGCGTTGTGGCCATTGGGTGATGCGCGACCGATCCTTCGTCGAAGTCTTGGGCCGGTGGCTCGCGGAGGTGGGCGACGCGACGCCGACTGAGCGGGTATCGTCGTCCGTATGACCTCAGCACAACCGACCAATGTCCCCCCCGGGTCCACCGGGCTGCCTGGCCTGGGAGAGACGTTGAGTTTCCTCAAGGACCCCTACGGATTCGTTCGAACTCGGGTCAAGACGCACGGTCCAGTCTTCAAGAGGAGCCTCTTCGGCAAGAAGACCGTAGTCATCATCGGCAGCGAGGCGGCAGCGCGATTCATCGAGCCAGCGCTCGTCGAGCGTCTCGGATCGCAACCCGCCCCGGTCTTCCGTCTCTTTGCAGGGCCGACCGTCCCCCACCTGGACGGGACGGCGCACGGCGAGCGCAAGAAGCTCCTTCTTCGCGCGTTCACGCGTGACGCGTTGACCGCGTATTTGCCGAAGACCCAGGCGCTCGTGGAAGAATCGTTCGCTCGTTGGGCCGATCGGCCAGAAGTGCGACTCGTCGACGAGACGAAGCGCCTCGCGCTTGCGGCCGTCGCACAAGACATCGTTGGGATCGCTGGTGCCGACGATCTGGCGCGGCTCGACGCGTGGTACGCGGACATCGGAGCGGCGTTCGCCGGGCTTCCCGTGCCGATTCCCGGGACGAAGTATACGCGTGGCCTCATCGCACTCGGCGAGGTGCTCGCGTTCTTTGGCGAGGTCGTCCGTGCACACCGCGCGAAGCCCACCGGCGACGGGTTGTCGCGCATCCTTGCGTTCAAGACGCCGAGCGGCGTGTCGATCAGCGACGACGAGGCCGCCCGCGAGCTGCATCACTTCGTCATCGCCGGCCGGGTCGTCTATGCGCACCTTTTGACCGTGGTCATGGCCCTCGCGAAGCATCCTGAAGTACGCCAGCGTCTTCAATCAGAGGTTGAACGGGACCTTCCCGATGGAACGCTGAGTGTCGAAAAACTGCTCGCGATGAAGTACTTAACTCAAGTGCTGATGGAGGTGAAACGCACGAGTCCGGTCGTTCCGGGAATGTTCGGGCGTGCCAAGGCCGACATCGCGCTCGGTGGGTTCATGATCCCGCGCGGATGGACGGTCATGTTCGGTCTTCGAGAGTCGCTCGTCGACGGAAGCGCGTTCGTGGATCCGGATCGCTTCGATCCGGAGCGCTTCGCGGCTCCGCGCAATGAAGACAAGAGGCACGAGCATGCACTCGTCCCGCATGGACCCGGACAGCCACAAACGAGTCATCACTGTGCCGGGACCGACTACGCCTCGCAACTCACGAAGATCTTCATGGTGACGCTGGTGCGCAGATACAGGATGGAACTGCCGGAGCAACGGCTCGACTACGAATGGTCACAGCTCACGCCGGATCCGAAGGATGGGCTGCGCGCTCGTGTCGTGAAGGTGTGACGGAGCTCTGGGGTCAGCGCGACCTCGACAGCGGATCCAGACTCCCGATCTCTCTCTACAGCCCGTAGGCTGTCTTCATCTGGTCGTATTGGCCGATACAGGCGGAAACGGGCGCATACACATTGCGGGTCACCGTGAACATACCGGGGCTTTGGGTGCGGCGCGTCGGCTCCCAGAAGAAGGTTCCCATGCCTTGGTGG
>JALYHX010000180.1 GCA_030776305.1 Myxococcota bacterium | reverse complement strand
GCGCATGGGTGGTGAGCGCCGCAGGCCAGGGCGCCACCTTTGCCATCAGCATCCCGGCGATGCGCGCCTCCATAGCGGGCGACCGGAGTTGACTGCGGAAACGTGGTAGATATCGTGGAAGCTGGCTCTGAGATGCCGCGTCTAGCGACCCTTTTACGGTTGCTTCTTTGCGGTTCATTTGCATCCACGAGGCGTTTTCGAAATTGGAGGTCGTGAGTTTTCGCATGGCGAATGAGGAAGCGAAGCTGTTCGTGGCGGGTCTGCCCGACAGCATCTCCGAAGACGTGTTGAAGCAGCTCTTCGAGGCAACGGGGGGCAAGGTCGTCAGTGTCAGCTTACCCAAGGACCGGATGACTGGCCGGCCTCGGGGCTTTGGCTTCGTCACGCTCGCAACGCCCGACGAGGCCCAGGCTGCCCGCGATGCGCTGGACGGGTCCATGCAGGCGGGCAAGTCGATCTCCGTGCGACCATTTCAGGCCGAGCCGCCACGCCGGGACTCCCAAGGAGGACCGGGGCAGCGGGCCGGAGGGGTTGGCGCAACTGGCCGAGCCGGCGGCCCAATGGGCGGCGCCGGCCCGGCCTCGCCGGACCGCACGCTCTACGTAGGGAACTTGCCCTACGACACGACGCAGGAGGAAGTTCAAATACTCATCAACGGCGTCGCGCCCGACGGCGTCGTTCGCGTTCATCTTCCCATGGACGCCGACGGCAGAAAACGCGGCTTCGGCTTCGTGACGATGGCCAGCTCAGAGGCGGCCAAAGCGGCCGCTGACTTGCTACGTTCGGCAGACCTGCGCGGACGAAGGCTCGTCGTCAACTTGGCTCATCCCAAGGGCGAGCGGCCCCCCCGGCCCGAAGGGGGCGGAGGCGGGTTTGCGGCTCCTTTCCCGCCAGCGTTCGGGGGTCCTAGCGCTGGCGGTGGTCCGGCCCATCGTAAGCCGGGTGCACACGAAGAGAAGCGCAAGCGGTCCTTCGAAGACGGTGGCGGTCCGCGCAAGAAGAAGGTCGATCGCGAAGAGCCCCGTGGCAACAAGTTCGACTACGGCGACGACGACGAATAAGCGCTGCGCCTCTTGACTCTCGTGGCGCTGCGCATACCTTCCGTGGCCCCGGAGCGATGCCGCGGGCGAGGTTCTCATGCGTGACCTTATCAAGATGACCTGCGGCAATTGCGGCCGCGCGAACTACACGACGACCAAGAACAAGCGGACCATGTCCGAGAAGTTCGAGATCAAGAAGTTTTGCCCCGTGTGCCGGAAGCATTTCGCGCACAAGGAAGGCAAGATCTCGAAGGGCTAGTCAGCGCGGTCACGCCCTGGCCCGTTTGGCTGGCCCATGTGCCTGCCCCATTCGCGGGGCCCATTCGCCTGAAGCCGGCGCGGGGTAGACACGACGTTCTCGTGTGGTACAAGCGGGCGTGCCTGCGTTGAGCGTTAGTCCCCGCCCGGGCCCCCGTTGCGATGCCGATGGGACCGCCTGCCTGCGCGCGAGCAGCGGCTGCAAAGGCCCCCGATGATCTTCGATTGGCTTCACGGCCTGTTCTCCAATGATCTGGCCATCGATCTCGGTACCGCGAACACACTCATCTACGTGAAAGGTAAGGGGATCGTCTCCTGCGAGCCGTCCGTGGTCGCCGTGCAAAAGGACGCGCACGGCGGAAACAAGGTCTTGGCGGTCGGCCGCGAGGCCAAGGAGATGCTCGGCCGCACGCCGGGAAACATCCGTGCCGTTCGACCGCTTCGGGATGGTGTCATCGCCGACTTCGAGATTACCGAAGCGATGTTGCGCTACTTCATCGCGCGAGCGCAAACCAGGCGCACTTTGGTCAAGCCCCGGATCATCATCTGCGTTCCCTTCGGAATCACCGAGGTCGAGAAAAGGGCAGTCAAAGAGAGCGCGGAGAGCGCCGGCGCACGCGAGGTCTATCTCATCGAAGAGCCGATGGCTGCGGCGATAGGGGCGGGGCTACCGATTACCGAGCCGAGCGGCAACATGATTGTCGACATCGGCGGCGGTACGACGGAGGTTGCCGTCATCTCGCTCGCGGGGATCGTGTACTCGCAGAGTGTGCGGGTGGGTGGCGACAAGATGGACGACGCGATCGCAGCCTATTTGAAGCGCAAATACAACTTGGCCATCGGTGAGCAAACGGCCGAGCGAATCAAGATTCAGATCGGCAACGCGTACCGCTTGGAGAAGCAGCTCACGACCGAGGTCAAAGGGCGCGATCTCGTCGCGGGAGTACCCAAGACCGTGGTCGTGAACAGCGACGAAATTCGAGAAGCGATGGCAGAACCCATTCACGCGATCGTGGAGGCGGTGCTCACGGCCCTCGAGAAGACGCCCCCCGAGCTCGCTGCCGACATCGTCGACAAGGGAGTGGTTTTGACCGGTGGTGGTGCGCTGCTGCGCAATCTGGACGTTCTTCTTCGCGAAGAGACTGGCCTGCCCGTGATGGTCTGCGACGACCCGATCAGCGCGGTCGTCCTCGGCAGCGGTAAGGCCCTCGATCACATGGAGCTGCTGAAGGAGGTCACGATCGCCTAGGGGCGACGATGTAGAGCCCACCGTGTCCCCTGCCCTCAAGCGCTATCGCGACCTCGCGATCGTCGCCATCTTGCTCGCGGTGCCGTTCTTCGTGCTCAAGGCGAACATGAAGTCGCCCGAGAACCAGGGGCCGATGGACCGGGCGATCGTTCGTATTTCCGCACCCATCGAGGTTGCGGCAGCCACGCTGGCACGCGGCATTGGCAACGTGTGGGGCGACTACGTCTACCTGATCGAGGTGAAGCAGGAAGACGAACGTCTGGCATACGACAACGCGCGGCTTCGCGAGCAAGTGCACGCGTTGGAGCAGGCGCAAGT
>JALYHX010000179.1 GCA_030776305.1 Myxococcota bacterium | reverse complement strand
GCACAGCGATTTCCCTTTCCCGGTGTTCGCCGAGGAGTGGGGATTCGTCGGCAGCATGGCCCTCCTGGCCTTCTACGGGCTACTCGTCCTCTGGTGTCTTCGCATCGCGTCGCTCGCGAAAGACCGCTTCGGCGCCGTGCTCGGCGTCGGTGTGGCGAGCATCGTCTTTTGGCACGTGGTCTTCAACCTCGGGATGGCGACGGGCCTCTTACCTGTCGTGGGTGTAACGCTGCCGCTGTTCTCGTACGGAGGCTCGAGCGCGATGACGATCCTCATCGGCGTCGGGCTGGTGATGAACGTGTCGATGCGGCGATTCTATGCGTCGCCGACGAGGGCCACGGCGCTGCTTCGTTTGTAACTCGGTTACTGTGGCTTCTTTGCGCCTTGCAGAACCATCATGTGAAACCGGGAGAACTCCGTTTGCCCCAGTGTGTACATCACTTCCGTCAGTAGCCGATAGGGCGTGGTGCTGTCGGCAATGAGGATCGCCTCGCTGTGAGTTGCGTCCTTCCCGGTCGCCATGCGGATCCGCTTGTCCGAGTCACGCCACGACTGGAGGGCGCTGCCGAGCGGCACGATGAAGTAGTCGTTGCGCGACCCGCGCTTGTACTTCGCTTCGGTCCCGTACTGCGCCGCGTCGGGTGGGACGGGGCAAACGACGATCTCGCCGACGATAATTTGCGACTTCGAGACAAGGACGGGCAGCCCCTCCGGTTCGGAGTCTGGCGACGTGTTGAGGACGCTCTTCGGAAGCATGAGATCGTTCGACTGCGGGAGCGACGCCGTCGACGCGCTTAGGGTCTTCAAGAGAAAGACGAGGATGATGGTCATCATGTCCATCATCGCCGTGATGTTCAGGAAGTTGATCTCGGGCTCGGTGCGGTTGCGTTCGATCGCCCTACGCAGCTCGCGCTTGTACACGGCAAGGCTCGCCGGTGGCGCGGGTACGCGTGGGACGGCGGCCTGTTGCGGGGGCCCGGGCGGTTGGTTCATGGCTACTTGGGCACACCGAAGTTGATGTCCGGGAAGAGCTCTTGACCGTCGTCGCCGCGGCGAATGGCGTCGACGGTGCTGATGATCACCTGGTACGGCACGTCTTTGTTCGCCGTGAGCGTCGCAGCCGTTTCGTCGGCCGCCTCCGGCACCTGATTCTTGAGGCGCTTTGCACACTGCGTGAGGGCGCCGTAGTCATAATCCTGACGCCCATCTGCCGACTTCAGACCCACGGCGACACCCGAGCCGGGTCCAGTGCACCCCTCGCCGATTCGCGTACCGAACGCCGAAACGATGAAGCCCTTGTCGACGACGATGATGTTGAGTGAAAGCGTCGGCTTCGTTGGCGGGCGTGAGCTGGGGCCGCCCGACCGCGGCGGTTGAGAATCGATCATCGTCGTGAACGTCACCGTGATCGTTGCGAGCACGAACATCAGGACGTTGGTGATGATGTCGAGAAAGGGGACGATGTTGAGCTCGCCCCCCTCTTCGGCGGGGTCGAGCTCCTTCGGCATCGAAAGACGCCGGATCCTGCTTCGCTGCGAGGCGCTGAGTTTTTCGCTAGCCGGCATCCAGGGCTCCGGTCACCGTCATCAGTAGCTGCCGGGACGCGTTTGGATGGTGAGCAGATTGAAGACGCGCTCCTGCGTCGCGTCCAAGTCGTGCTGAATGTTCTTCGCGCGCTGGTGCAGAAAAAGGTGCGCGATCATGCAGGTCACGGCGATCCCGAGCCCGAACGCCGTATTGTACATCGCCTCCGAAATCCCGAGAGACAGCTGCGCCTGACGCTGTGCCGCCGACAGTCGCGGGTCGGAGACGGCGCTGAAGGTCAGGATCAGCCCGGTCACCGTGCCGATCAAACCGATCAGTGTCGCGATGTTCGCGAGGGACCAAAGTGAGCCGATGCGCTTCTCGACGGCGGGGCGAAGCTCACTCATCTTCTCGCTCATGGCGGCGTCGATCTCGTCCGGACCCTTGTTCGCGTGCGTCAACCCGGCCTTGACAAGCTGAAGCGTCGGATAGTCCCCCGCATCGCAAAGCTTGATGGCGCGGTCGATATTTCCGGCGCTGACGAGCTTCTTGATCTGCGCAAAAAATTCCTTGGAGTTGACGCTGTACTTCGAGAGCTGGAACGCGACGCGCTCGATGATCATCGCGACCACGACGGCGCTGACGACCAAGTTGGCGACCAAGAATGTCGGACGCTCCTTAAAGGCGCTCATCAGACCGCCGCCCCCGCTCGCAGCCTGCGCCGCCTGCTCCGCAACAAGGACCACCAACATTCCCCGACGCTCCTTCCTTACTTTGCTCTCGATGGCCTAGCACCTTCAAAGGCGCGCGGCGTCGTCACAGCTCTTGCCCGCCCAGTATAGCGGCAGGCGTCTTGGAAAAGGTAATTAGCGCTCGGTGCCACCGGCGCGACGCTCGGCCGGACGACGATAAGACCATCGCTCAAGCTATCAGCGCCTTTGTTGCTTTCGTGCGTACTCGCGTTGCGGGTTCGCGTGGTGAAGAGATTGTCGCGGGCCTTCCCCCGCCTTCAAGGCTGGGACGATACCGCTTGCCGATTCGCCGAGTCAATCGACCATCTCTGCCGAGCCGTGCGCGATGCTGAGGCCCAAGCAATGAGGTGGGGTCTAACGCTCTCGGGTCAAGATCCGTGGCAGCATCGGAGCCGGGCGTCCGAAAGTGCGCCGTCCCAGGGGCGTCGAATGCGCTCCGCTGTCGGCGGTCAGACTTACGTGCCATCCCGCGGGGGGCTTGGAACTTTTGCTGGCCACTGGTGACAGACTTGTGGCCGACGGCGACCATCGCTCCCCCGGCAAACCCTCGGACCCCCGCTCATATTGCGGTTACACCGCAAACTTCAACCCACGCCTTCTTTCCTGTATGCTTTTGTGAGCAAAACGGTAGCGCTTTCAAACGTCTCGATTGCCGCACGTGACCCAAACTCCCTTGACGGCCTTTGGTATCACCTGTCAGGCTCCGCGCTGCTCGTGCACGGCTGCGTGAGTCTTCGATACTGAGCGCTTGCTTCTCGAAGTCGTTCGGATAACGTCGCCCGCTGCGGCATGCGTCTTGTTCGAGCCGGAGCATGGTCGCTCCGCTCGAGCGCTCGGCTCGTCGTGTGGATATAGCAATCGAGGTCAACGGCTCGCTCGCAAGACATCGTCGGAAGCCCCTACGTGGGGACTTGGTCGCCCAATCGGTCCGAGGGCAACCTGAGACCACCCCGACGAACAAACAAACGGAGGACGGTTCGATGGCTGCAGTCTGGAAGCATTTCAAAGATGGCGGTTGGGGGATGTACGTGATCCTCTTCTGGTCCATCATCACAATCGGGGTTATCGTCGAGAGGTCCCTCTACCTGTTCGGCGCGTCCATCAACAAGGACGTGTTCCTTGCGACAATGCAGAAGTGCATCCTTGCAGGCGACATCGCGAAGGCCGTCAAGATGTGCTCGGCGGCCAATGCGCCCCTCGCGCGCATCGTGCAGGCGGGCCTCGTGAAGGTGAACCGTCCCGACGAAGAGGTCCAGGCTGCCATGGACGAAGCCGCGCTTCGCGAGATCCCGCGGATCGCCAAGCGCACCGGCTACCTGGCTCTTCTCGCCAACCTCTCGATGCTCAGCGGCCTTCTGGGCACGGTGTCGGGGCTCATCACGAGCTTCGGCGCGGTCTCGGGAGAAAGTGTCGACCCCAGCCAGAAGGCGCGCATCTTGGCCGAAGGCATTTCCGAGGCGATGAACTGCACGGCGTTCGGTCTGATCGTCGCCATCATTGGCCTCGTCGGCTACGCGGTTCTCAATGGCAAGACGCAAACCCTCGAAGACGACATCAACGAGTCGAGCGTGCAAGTGCTCAACCTCGTCGTCTCCAATCGGCAGAAGGTGAACATGGCCGGCCTGCCCACCGGCTAAGGCCGGATGTGAGCGTGCGACCACGACCTTGAACAAAGCGTCGCGGAGTTCGCAGATGCGAGCTCCGTGACGCAAGCCGATTCGCAACGAAGAAGACGCGGAGAAGAGCAGGAGAAGACCATGGGCGGCGTAGACGTTGGAGGCGGTGGAAAGGGCAAACGCAAGTCGTTGGACTCGGAGATCAACATGATCCCGATGATCGACTTGTTGATGGTGACCATTTCGTTCCTCCTCATCACGGCGGTATGGACCCACATGGCACGCATCAACGCAGATGCGCAGGTACCGGGGCCCCCGCGCCCTGACGTCGAGCAAGAGAAGATCGAGCCGGAAAAGCAGCTCCACGTGATGATGCAAGGCGAGGACAAGTTCGTCCTCGTCTGGAAGCAGGGCAGCACCACCGTCGACTCGATCGACGTGCCACGCAAAGACGTCGTCACCCAGCAAGGGCCCGTCGAGGTCGTGCGTTTCCCGGATCTAGCCGCGAAGGTCGACAGCGAGTGGCGGGCCAAGGGCCAGCACTCGAACCCGACCGACAGGAAGCTGGATCAAGCCATCTTGCACACGGACAACAAGACCGAGTTCAAGTACATCATCGGCGTCATCGATGCGGTTTATCAGGTGCATCGGGACCTGCAGCTTGGCGGCAAGACCGAGAAGCTTCCGGCCTTCAACATCACGTTCGCGGTGAACTAGCCATGCCTATCGCAACCCCCGGTCGGCGTTTGATGGGCAATATCGGTCTGGAGTTCGTCGCGCGAAAGGTGGCGGGCGCCGGACATCGCTCGACCAACGCGAGCCTGTCGCTGACGAGCATGATCGACTTCCTCGTGGTGACCGTCGTCTTCTTGCTGATGACGTTCAGCGCCAGCGGCGAGACACCGATCGCCAAAGGGCTCAACATGCCCAAGGCCGAGAACACGCTGGACATGATGGACGCGCCGATGGCGGCGATCGTCGGGAGTCAGGTTCTGGTCGATGGCTCGCCCGCCGGGAACACGCGCGCGGTCGAGGAGTCCGATCGGATGCAGCGTATGGACGAGCTCTTCAACGTTCTCAAGGCCAAGCGCGAGCTCTGGAAGCAAACGCACCCGAACAAGGACTTCCCGGGGGTCGTGCTCCTTCAGATCGATCAGAACGTAAAGGCAGTGGTCGTGAAGAGCGTCTTTCAGACGGCGGCGTTCGCAGGGTTCCCCAACGTCAGCTTCATGGTGAACAATCTTCCAAAGTCGCATCTCTAGTCGGCATGCCCCAGCGGAGCGAGCGAGCGGACGAGAACGTCGACAAGTTCCGCATGCCCGGGCGGAGCGAGCGAGCGGACGGCAAACCTGAAGCTTGGGTGTCGCTTCACTTTGAAGACACGCCTTAGTACGGCCAGGCAGGGTCCGCGGCGCGGGAGTCCAGGCTGCACATGAAGAAGACCTCGCGCGGGCTGGCGGCGATCGAGCAGGCGCGGGATGACCGCTCGCGCGGCCGCGTACGGTGGACGACGCAGGCGGGGATGTTCGCGGCGGCGGCGATCGTCGCGAGTCTCATCGCGTACAAGGTCGTCGGTGATCACGAATTGAACAGTGGCAAGCAGGCTTTGCTCGCAAAGCAGCGCGCGGTTGCGGCGACATTGGGCGCCGAGTGGTACTCTCTCCGCGATAGACTGGAGACGAACGTTCTCACAGCGGCAAGAGACTATGCGGGGGACCTGGTCACCGCACAGGCATCGAAGCGCGTGTTCCGTTCTCAGCCGGGGTTGTATTTGCGAATGCGCGTCGCCAATGCCAAGGACGCGGTCTCGGTTCGGGCGGCCGCGACCGACTCGCGGAGGGACGCGTTCGCAGCCTGTCTGTTACGCGAGCCGAACGAGCGCGGAGTTCGCGGCGAAATCGACGGGGGCGCGTTCGCGGAGCAGCCCTGGAACCTGGCGCAAGCCTACGCGGCGACCCGGATCCTCGGCGACGATTGGGTGCGTGTCGTCAAGGATGCAGACGATGAGCTGCGCTTGCGCCTCTTTCGTGAGCAGTACGACGACGCCGTGCGCGATGAAATCCCTTTGGCGATTGACGTGGTCAAGCGCGCGCAATTCTTCCTGCTCGTCCTCGACGAGGACGTACCGGAAGCAATTGCCTTCGCCGACGGCGGGATCGTGACCGAAGAGGCGCTCCAACTCGTAGGCCACCCCGCGCGCATTCATCTCTTCGAGCTGCCCAGCAGCCGCGAGATCTTGCGGCTCCGGCGATCAGGAGAGGCGCTCGTCATCCCCACGGGCGAGCGTGTGGTGACCGACCCCGAGACGCGCGCGGCCATGCAACGGCAGGCGAACAACTGTGCGCTGGCGGGACGCGTGGAAGAGGCACTTCGCTGATTGAAGTCTGCTAAGGCGGCGGACGATCCCCTACGTCTACCATGTGGGCTTGGACAATCTGGTGCCACGCCAGCGTGATCGCGATGATGGCCTGGCGGTCGTCCGCGCCATCGACAACCCCCGAAGCAAGGGCCCTTTCGCTCCAACGCAGCCCGCCACGGGCACGGATGCAGAGCCCCGTGGCACGCGCTGCAAGCGGTAGCTCGAAGCCCAAGGCGACTTCGATTCCGCGCCGCGAGGCGAAGTCAGCCCTCGTCGGCTGCTCGAAAAGCGCTCCCAGCTCCAATCCGATGGAGTCGAGCGCGCGATCGACCCACGGATGCTCGCCCTCGTACCCTTTGAGCCAACGAAAGAGAAACAGTGGCCGAACTTCGAGCCCCGTCGCCAGCAGGCGTTGTGGCTGCGGCGCCGAAGCCAACGGGTTGGCATCCTCGTACGTCGCGTAGAGCCCCGCCGTCTCGAGGTAACGCAGCCGAACTTCAGCCATCGCTCGCAGACCCCGCGGCGCAAGGACAGCGCCTATGCCGAACACCAGCGCCAAATCTCCCTCGATGCGCCCATAGCTCGGATCGACGGTGCCACCGTCCGCGGATGCGCTGCGGGCCCACAGCGCAAGGGTGGCGGCGACCCCTGCGAGCAAAGCGCGCTCACAGGCCGAGCGCATGAGTCACCGGCGCGCGCAGTTCCGGGGCGAGAATCAGGCGCACGCGCGAAAGCACCTGTCCGGCGAGGCGCCCGAGGAGGAATGATACCTCGTGCAGCGGGCGCGCGGGTCCCTTGGCATACACCACCAGCAAGGGCTCGGCGTCGCCACCGAAAGGCTCGACGCTGGCCACGTCCAGGCCGACGTAAGCGTCGGGCTCTAGCCCCCTCGAGACCGCGACCTCTCGCGCAATGGCCAGCGCGGTTTGCCGGCCTGAAACCGTTGCGTGCTCGCCGAAGAGCTCCAGGGTTTTGAAGAGCGCACGGGCGCGAATGCGCCGCGCCAGATCTGCCAGCGGGGCGTCACGGGCCTGTTCCCAAGCGTGCATCGCGCCCCAGAGCACGCCGTCGTCGAGCTCGAGATAATCGCCGAGGGCAATCGGCTCGCTGCGGGCCGCCGACACGACCGCGCGTGGGACCGAGCCCAGGCTGCCGCCGGAGCGCAGTGTCGACAGTGCACGCTCCACGACCATGCGAATCATCCACTCTGCCGCGCGCGACGCTTTGTGCAGATACACCTGTTGAAACATGAACAGCCGGGCCACGATGAATGCCTCGATCGCCGGCAGCCCTTTCGCGCCGTCGATGGCGAGCGCCGGTGCCCGCGAACCATCCGCCAAATCTCCCGGGGCCGGCGTGAAACGCAGGCTTCGGAGCAGCCAGTCGAGGTCGTAGACGCCGTAACGAACGCCGGTCGCGTGTGCGTCTCGCAGCAAGTAATCGCAGCGATCGATGTCGAGCTCGCCGCTCACCGCCTTGGCCAGATATGGGAGTTCGTGTTTACCGTGAACGAGGTCGACGACACGCGAGGGCAGCTCTCGATCGATCGCCGCAAGCACCCGATGCACGCCCGTAGACGGCTCGAGCACGATCCTCTCCGTCCACGTTTCGTGTTTTGGTGCGCCGAGGATGACGTCCTCGAAGAGATGCGAAAGCGGACCATGGCCGATGTCGTGCAAGAGCGCCGCGGCCAGCGCCTCGCAGGCCCGCTCTTGGGTGACACGCTGGCTGTCGCGCAGCTCACCATGGATGCCGCGCAACCGCGCGATGAGCAATTTCATCACGAATGCCGCTCCGATCGCATGCGCAAACCGAGAGTGCTCGGCCCCCGGGAATGCGAGTGAACTGACACCGAGTTGCCGCACCCGCCGCAGTCGCTGTACTTCTGCCGTGTCGATGAGCTCCTCGACGATGCGCTCCTCGTCGCCTTCGAATGCGACGAGACCGTGCACAGGATCACGCAGAATCACGGCCCCTCCAAGATACGCATGATGACCAGCCCATCGGCGTGCCACACGCGAAGCGCGATCGGCCCCATCGCGCGTTCGCAGCGACGGCAAGGCTGCCAAGGCAGCTCCACCGTGACGATGTCCGGGCCGGACTCCTGCCCCTCCTGACGTGGTAGGTCGTTGCTCCGCGCCGATTGGCGGCCTGGCCAAGCGAGCCACGCACCTGCTGACGCAGGCCCGGGCTTCGTGTTGGCCGCGCGGTCGCGCGCCACGGACCTGGTGCGTAACCGTGAGCGCACGATTGACTAGCTTTCACATGGCTGGGTGCTCCACCGCAAGACCCACGGGCAAAGGCGTCCCGCGACCCTTTGATGCTTTGGAAATATCGTGCCCGCGGCGCTACGCTGGGATGATTGTCTCTGTGCCGATGTCGCAACCCCCCGAAGTCAGCCAACACCTTGCCGACATCTTGCGAGCGCTTCCGCAAGGGGAGCTGGATGGGCTCATCTCGCGCCTCGCGATCCGTATCGACCCGGCAAAACGGATCGACGTCTCCTCTCAGGTGGCGCGGGCGCTCGTTTCGCTTCCCGAGTTGCGCGACCCATCTCGTCTGCACCCAGCCTCGGTTGAGCTGGTACATCGGGTTGCTGAGGCGGGCGGTACGCTCATCGTCTCATCGGTGCCGCCGGCTCTCGAGCCGCTGCTTGGTCGTGGACTCATGTTTGCGCGGTCCGCGGCCGGCGGGGTCGAATTGATCCTGCCCACTGCGTACCTCCTGCAGCTCAAGACGTGGGAGGGGGAAGATCCGTGCAGTCTTCGCGCGCTGCTCTCGCAGACGGCGTTCGAGACGATGAGCGCAATCGCCGCGCACTACCTCGGACGTCCAGCGACGCCGCCCATCGCGCTGTCACTCGAACCGGCGTGGGACGTGCTCGGCAACCCGCAGCGCCTCACCGATGAAATTGCCAAGCTGTCGCCGACCGAGCGCCGCGTCCTCGAAGGGGTCGATGCGGATGGCGGCGAAGTGGATACCGAGGAGCTCCTCGAGCTCGAACGCGAGCCGCTGCGTCTGCGCACCGCAACGGGCGCGACCCCGTCGCGGCGTGGGGTGGGCTTCTCGCTCGAGCGACGCGCGCTTCTCATCCCGGTGCATCCGAATCGGCACGTCGTTCCCACCGAAGTCAGCGCGATCATCGGAGCGGCGCATCAGAGCGAGCGCACGATGCGCCGCGAGGAAGTACGCGCTTTCGTCATTTCGGGCGATCACGCGCCGCGGCGCGCGCGGTTCTCGCTCGATCCTACGCCGCTCGCGATGGGCCTGGCCGTCGCTGCGCGCGAGTCATTGGGGCGTACGGAGGGCCGGTCGCCGTCGGGGACGTTCGCGGACCTGCGAACAGGCGTCGGCACACCCAAATCGTTGGTGCAAAAACTCGCCACGCGCTTCGGCCGTGACCCTACGCAGGTCGCGCTGGTCTTTGCCATCTCGCGGGCGATCGGCCTGTGGGACGCGTCGGCGACGAACGCTTCCGCGCCGCCGGGAAGTTTCACGATGCAAGAGCTGACTCACCACTTGTTCGTGACATGGCGACGTGGCGGCGCGTGGGATGAGGCGCGCGCAGAGCCCGAGGTGCTGCGCCTCGGGTTGGATGCGCGCGATTCCAGCCCTGCCGGCGTGGTCCGCGAGATGGTCCTGGAAGCACTCCGCGAGCTGGGGGAAGGACGATGGGTGCCGTGGTCCTCGGTGGCAGGATGGCTCAAGAGCGACCAACGAGTCCCGGGACTCGCGCGATTGTTGCGGCGCTGGGCAGAGCGCGGAGGCCTCGAGCCGGTCGACCCCATGGAGGTCGCACGCCGAATCGTGCAGGAAAGCCTGCCGGCACTCGGCATCCTCGATCTCGGCGAGGACGAGGACTTGCCGCGTGACCGAGACACGGGCAGCAACGAACCACTCATGGCTCTACGTCTCACGGCGCGCGGGCGCGCGCTGTTGGCCGAACGGATCCCATCCGGCGAGGCCTCCCCATCCCAGTTCCTCGATACACATGTGCTGAGGCTCGGCCCGCAGGCGAGGGTCGGGGCAATACTCGCGGTGGCTCCATTCGTAGAGGTAGGACGGGCAGCGGAGGCGCTGGACTTGATCGTCGCTCCCCAAACGCTCGCGCGTGCTCTATCGGCAGGGGTCGAGGCAGATGTTCTGCGCGCACGCATCGAAGCACTGGCTCCGATGCCAGAGTCCTTATCGCGCACGCTTGCACAGGCCAGCGTCGTCGTCGGACGCGCGACGTGGGCCGGCGCGGCGGGGTTCCTCTGGATTGAAGACGCCAATGTGCGTGAGATGCTTCGGACGCGACGGCCCACGCAGGAGCTGTTCGTCGACCCGTCTCCGCCCGGTGGCCTCCTCGTCGTGGCCGGAATGGATGTGGAAAGGCTCGCTCGGCGCTGCCGCACGATCGGGGTCGAGATCATCGCCGACGGGCAAGTAGTGCGCGCGAGGACCATACCGCCGCCACCATCGCCTAGAACGACACCTCCGCCGTCGACGAGGTTGCCAGCGGCCACACGGACGACGCCCGTTCGCGGAACCGTAAAGTAGTCTTTCCTCGGACGCCCAAGGGAGGAAAGCGCACGACAAACGCTGAAGAAGGCAGACCTTTCATGATCCTGCGTTGACTCGGTCATCCACCCAACTGTCCACACTGGCACGCTGCGTCCGACCGACTGCTCGCCCACCGGCGACGAACACCTCGACGGGCAACTGGCGCCCGTTGTAGTGGCTTGCCATCGTGTATCCGTACGCTCCAGTATCGAGAATTGCGACCGCCTGGATCGGTTTGGACGGCAACATTTGCTCGCCGAAGTCGTCGCTGCTTTCACATACTGGTCCGACGACACGCCAGACGACCGACTCGGCCTGGGCGTCGAGTGTGCGCAGCGGCACGATGCGGTGGCGCGCCTGATAGAGCGCCGGGCGAAGCAGATCGTTCATGCCGGCGTCGATCATCAGCCAGCGGGTCGCTGTGGTGACTTTGGTCTGGACAACGCGCGCAACCAGCACGCCGTGCGCGGCGACGAGGGCTCGCCCCGGCTCGACGTACAATGTCAAGTCGTCGAGTCGGCGCGCTCGCTGCTCGGCGCGGGTTGCGCGAACCCATTCCGCGGGGCGAGGCGGCGGTATGGCAGGCTCGGGGCAGGTCGTCGTGGACGACCCGCCGGCGACGGTCTCACCATAGTGGAAGCCGAATCCGCCTCCCGTATCGACGAACGCGAGCGAGCGGGCTCGTCCAGCGTCGCGCAGCCCGCGCACGAGGTCGAGAAGGACGCGCGCCCCTTCGACATAAGGCTCCAGAGACATGAACTGCGAGCCGACATGCGTCGCCATGCCCACGAGCTTCAGGGTAGGCGAACCTTCGATCAGGCTTATCGCGGCTGGCACGTCTTCTCGGCGGACGCCGAATTTCGCTGCATCGTGACCGGTTGCAACGTGCGCATGCGTCGCATGAGCAAGCTCGACGCTCGGATTCACGCGCACGCTCACGCGAACGCTCCGGCCGAGCGCACTTGCGCGTTGCTCGACGCGGACGATCTCCTCGATGCTCTCGATCTGAATGGCGCCAATACCGCAGGCGATTGCGCGATCGATCTCACCGTCCTGCTTGGCGACGCCGCTGTAAACGATGCGCTCTGGGATGATATCGCATGCAAGCGCCACGAGCAGCTCGGCAGCACTGACCACGTCAGCCCCGCACCCTTCGCGTGCGAGCGCTCGGACGACCGCCCCAGCGGTGTTTGCCTTCATCGCGTACGCGACCAGGTGCGTCGCTCCCTCGAAACCTTCGTGCAACGCCCGTGCTTCAGCCGCAATGCCGTCGATGTCGTATACATATGACGGTGTGCCGACTTGGTCCGCGAGGGACGCGAGGTCGACCCCGCCGAGACAAAGCCTACCGTCTATCGTGCGCGTGGGTGGCATCGGAGCGGCCGAGTCTACTCCGCATGAGAAAAAACTCACGGCTCGCCGGGGCATCGACTATGGTCGGCCACCGCATATGTCCGCTCTGCGACGGGCCAAAGTCGTTTGCACGCTCGGGCCCGCGTGCGATTCACTCGATGGCTTGCGAGGGCTGATCACCGCAGGAATGGATGTCGCGCGGCTGAACTTTTCTCACGGCACTCACGAAGAGCACGGCGCCAGACTCACGCGTCTACGCGAGGCGTCCGAGCTGGAGCGCAAGTCGGTCGCTGCGCTGCAGGATCTCTGCGGCCCGAAGATTCGCACGGGTACCTTCCCGCGCAAGTTCGACCTGCCTACGGGAAGCGATGTGATCCTGCTCGAGGGCGACGCATCTTCGGACGAACGCGTAATCGCGATCCAGTACGAAGGCCTCGCTGCGGATGTGCGGGTCGGTGACCGCATCCTCTTCGACGACGGCCGACTGGTCCTTGCCGTACACGCCGTCGAGGGGCAGAGAGTCAAGGCGCGCGTCGAGCAGGGCGGCGGTATGCGCGACCACGTCGGCGTGCATCTGCCGAGCAAGACGATGCGTATATCCGCGCTGACCGAGAAGGACAAACAAGATCTCGTCTACGGTCTGTCCAGCGGAGTCGACTATATCGCGATGAGCTTCGTGCGTCGTGCCGAGGACATCTTCCAAATCCGAGAGATTTGCAACGCTTGGGGCACGCCTACGCCAGTAATCGCCAAGATCGAGACACCTGACGCGGTCGAGAACCTCGAGAGCGTCGTCGCGGCGAGCGATGGGGTGATGGTCGCGCGGGGCGATCTGGGCGTCGAGTTCCCCCCCGAGCGGGTGCCTGTCATTCAGCGTCAGATCCTCGGGGTCGCACGGCGCGTGAGGCGTCCGGTCATCGTTGCAACGGAGATGCTGCAGTCGATGACCAAGTCGACGCGGCCGACGCGCGCCGAGGCAAGCGACGTCGCAAACGCCGTCTACTCGGGAACCGACTCGGTCATGCTCTCTGGCGAGACGGCCACGGGTGATCATCCGCAGCTCGCGTGCTCGATGATGAGCCGCATCGCCACCGAAGCCGAAGCCAGCCCCTTCTTCGAACAGGCTCCCTACACCTCCCGCGCGACGAGCGTTGCCGAGGCGATCGCGCGCGGCGCGTGTAACACCGCGCGCGAGATCGGCGCGAAGTACATCGTCGCCTTTACCGAGAGCGGCTCGAGCGCCATGACAGTCAGCCTCGCGCGGCCAAGTGTGCCGATCGTTGCGTACTCTCCGAACGCCAAGACGCGTCGCAGAATGGCGCTCTACTGGGGGGTCGTCCCGCGGGAGATGCCGTCGATGCAACCTGACACGGATCAGCTGGTCAACTGGTGCACGGGGGATCTCCTGGCCGGCGGATTCGGCTCCCCTGGAGAGCGCGTCGTCATCGTATTCGGCGCACCCATCGGGGTGAGCGGCAGCACCAACACGATCCGCGTCCACGTGCTGGCCTAAGCCCGTTACACGCGCCGTGGCGGAATCTGCCTCGACCGGGCGTTTACCCTTCTTTACCCGTTGCTGAGGATGCTTTCGGGCGTGCCGCTCGTCCATCGGAGCGGAGGTTGGCAACATGAACCGATGGATTCGCAGGACCGTCACGGCAACGACTATGGCCACGGCGCTCGCGCTCGTGCCGGGCGCAATGGCCCTTGCGCAGGAGCAAGCGCCCGGGGCTGAGACGACACACCACCACGAGCGTCGGCACGGGCTGCTTGGCGAAGCGCTGAAAATCGACTCGCTGACCCCGGAGCAACGCAGCGCGATCGATGGGTTGATAAATCAGCGCCAGTCGGCTCTGACGCCTGTAAGAGAGGCCGACGCGCGTTTCCTTTCGCAACTTGCGGTAGAGGTCGAACGCGGGTCGATCGACGCGAACGCTCTCGCTCCCGCCCTGAGCGCTGAAGACGCGGCGGCGGCCGCTGCGAGCCAGGTGGAGCGGGACGCATTGACCAGGTTGCATGCCTTGTTGACACCGGCGCAACGAAGCCAGTTGGTCGATCGTGTCGAGGCAATCGACGGGCAAACGGGCGAGGGAAATCGCGACAGCGCTGGCGGTCATGGCGGCTTCCGGGGCCGCCTCTTGATCGGTGCGAGGCTAGGGCTTTCACCGGCGCAACGGTCACAAATCGCCGCCAATCTGCTCGCCGGCAGTGGCAACGAGGTCAATGGTGCAGCGAGTGAGAATAACGGGGAGCCAGCCCGTCCAGCCAACCCACGCCAGGCGCGCGCGGACGCAATGCATCAAGCCCTTGAGGCATTTCGAGGTGAGTTTTTCGACGCCTCCGCCCTCGTCCATGTCGATCGTCGCGGCGAACGAACGCAGCGCGTCGTTCGAGCGATGGTTCCCGTGCTGAATCCTGCACAACGCGCGACCTTGGCCAAAGGGCTACGTCATCGCGTCGAACGCGAGTCGCACAGCTGACGCGTCGCCGAGGCTAGGCGGATGCGTGCGTACCGACCGGCTTCGCCGTTCGACGGAGCCGGGGTACCTCGCCCGACGAGAGTGCCCATGATATCTTCGACCATTGATGGTTCCGTCGAAAGACGACGAAGCTCGATGGTCGGACCGCCGTAGCTCTCCACGCCATCACATCACGCTTCGCGTCGACTACAAGCGGATGAATACGTTTTTCGCCGACTACGCCAAGAACATCTCCAAGGGGGGAACGTTCATCCGCACGAACAAGCCACTCGACATCGGCACCGAGTTCATGTTCCTCCTGTCGATCCCGGGACAGTCCGAACAACTTCAGTTGCGCGGAGTGGTCATGTGGACGGTCGAAGAAGGGCAGTCGACCGACGACCGCCCCCCTGGGATGGGCATCCGTTTCTGCTTTGCACTCGATTCCGAGAGAGAAAAGATCGAGTACTTCGTCCGGAACCTGATGTCCGAAAAGCTCGGTAAAGTGGTCGCGTCCAAGCTCCTCGGCAAGAGCTGAAACCCGAGAGGCCCTCCTTTACCGATCCCCCCGGCGGACCTACTTTGGACGAGCCATGGTTGCTGCCGTCGCGGGTGCCTACGATCTGGAAAATGAGATCGAACGTCTCAAGAAACAGCGGAACGCTGTGTTGCTCGCTCACTATTACCAAGAGAGTGAGATTCAAGACGTCGCCGACTTCATCGGAGATTCGCTTCAGCTCGCCCAGGCGGCCGCAAAGACGAGGGCAGACGTCATCTGTTTCGCCGGGGTCCACTTCATGGCGGAGACCGCAAAGATCCTGAATCCGGAGCGGATCGTCATCATCCCCGACTTGGAAGCTGGCTGCTCGCTCGCGAGCGGATGCCCGGCCGATCGTTTCGGGGCGTGGATCGCAAGGCACCGCGCCCGCTCTCCGGAATCGGTCGTGGTTAGCTACATCAACTGTACCGCCGAGGTGAAGGCGATGTCCGACTACATCGTGACGTCGTCCAACGCCGAAAAGATCGTTCGCAGCATTCCCGACGATCGAACGATCCTCTTCGCGCCGGACAAGAACCTGGGCGCCTATCTTGAGAAGAAGACCAAGCGCAAGATGGTTCTTTGGCAGGGCACCTGCGTCGTGCACGAGACGTTCAGCCTCCGCAAGCTCGTGGGCTTGAAGGAGCGGTACCCGAATGCACTGGTCATCGCGCATCCGGAGTGTGAGCCGGCCCTACTCGCGATGGCGGACTACGTCGGGTCCACCACGTCGCTACTGAATTACGCGCTTTCGAGTTCCGGCAACGAGTTCATTGTAGTTACCGAGAGCGGAATCCTTCACCAGATGCGCAAGGCCGCGCCGGAAAAGACGTTCATCGCTGCGCCGCCGGAGGCGAACTGCGCGTGCAACGAGTGTCCGTTCATGAGAAAGAACACACTCGAGAAGGTGATGCTCTCGCTTCGCGACCTGCGGCCACGCATCGAGATGGCGCCAGACCTCATCGAGCGCGCGCGCAAGCCCATCGAGCGCATGCTCGCGCTATCCTAGGCCGCTGCTGCTTCCAAGCCAACGGCCAGCCGACGCATAAGGTCAGCGCTTGGGCTTGAACGGCGACTCGAATCGTAGGCGCGGCGCCGGAGCGGGCTTGGGTGTGTTCTCCTCGTCGTTCAACGGCGGAGGTGAGCTGCGCGCCCGGGGCGCGGCCGGTGGGGGAGCGCGCTCGCCCTCGCTCACGATCAATTCGTCATCGACGACGACATGAATGCCCTCTTCGGCCCCCGCAAGCGGCGAAGGCGGCACCGACCACGAGCTGTCGTCGATGGCAGGCTTGTGACCGAACTCTCCGTTACCACCCTGACCCTCGACGATCGATGGAGCCGAGATCGGCAAGGCGGGCGAATTGGACTCGGCCTTACCGCCGCTCTTTTGATCGAGCTTGGCCGAAGAGTCCGGAAGCCGCGAAGACGAATCCCTCGCGGGCGCCACGACAAGACCCACCTTGGCGACCATCGCGTCGAGCACGGCCACGAGCACGTCGTCCGCCGTCTTCGCCGCGATCTTGTCCCACCCAAGGGCGGCAACGATCCCTTTCGGGGTGCCGTCCCCGGTCTCGTGGATGCGGTGAATCCACTGAGCCATCTCGTCCTTGCTCAACCCGTCCGTGAGAACGTCGGTCCCCTTGGTCGACCCGCCCTTGGACGTGATCGTGTCCAAAAACCAGCGCGCGTCGAAGAGGTAGAGCTCATACGCAGTGGACAGCGCCTTGTGGAGCGCCTGCTTCGTCATCTTTCCGCCGCGCCAAAACGCCCAGAGGTCGCCGAGGGGAACCCAGCGCACGAGCGTGTCGCCGGTGAGCCCGTCCTCGAACGCCGGCGGATCGATATCGCCCGCGACCAACGCATCGTGAACGACGCTCTGCACCTTGTCGTCGCTGTCGCGTAGCGCCGCCTTGATGCCACGGATCCCCCAGGCCGCGATGATGGGTCCACGAACCTCGTTCGGCAGGTACTTGAAGATCCGATCGGTGCAGGTCTTCTCGTCGTGGGAAAAAAAGGTCGCGATCATCTCTTCGGAAGTGCGCACGCGCCCTTCAGGTGTGCGCCTGTGCTCCTCGAGCGCCAGACAAAACTTGGGGACGGCTGCGCTCAAGTCGTTGCGTGCCTTCTCCACGACAGAAACCTCCATGGGTAGCGCATGAACGCGCCGAACGGGGCCATGCTACCAGGAGGGCCAGCCACCGCGAGGGCTGCGCAGAAATTCAGCAGTCAGAGGTCCGTCAACAGCGTCGTGACGACGTAATCCAGCGCAAAAATGGCGACGATGCTCGCCACGACGGCTTTGGCGGTGGCTTCACCGACACCCCGTGCCCCTCCCGACGCGAAGAACCCCTTTTTGCAGCAGATGACGCTGAGGACGAAACCGAAAACAGTGCTCTTCGTCGCCATCATGCGAAGGTCGCTCACCTGCATGAACTGGTGGATCCGATCGAAGAAAACGCCGGGATCGATCCCCTGCCATACGACCGCGACGATGTAGGCGCCCGTTTGACCGGCAACACCAAAGCATGTCGCGAGGAGCGGCAGCATGAGCGTTGTCGCGATAACCCGCGGTGCGACCAGGTACTGGACCGGACTGACGCCCATCGTCGTGATGGCGTCGATCTGCTCGGTCACGCGCATGTTCCCGAGCTCGCTTGCCATCGTGCTGCCGGCGCGCGCGGTGACCACGACCGCCGCAAGCACCGGCGCGAGCTCCCTGGCAAGCGCAATCGCGACGACGCCGCCCACCATCCCCTCCGCTGAGAACTGGCGGAACCCCACGATCGTACTGACGGTAAAAGCCATGCCCGTGAAGAGGCCAACCAGCGCCACGATGAACGTCGAGCCTGCGCCGATGAAATCGAGCGCAACAAGGAGCTGCGCAAAGCGAAATGGCGGGCGCACCGCCCACCCAAGGGTTCGGGCACCGAGCATGACCATCGATCCGAGGTCATCGAAGAACGATACGGCGGGAGCAGACAAGACGTCGACGAACGCCGCCAGGCGTGCGACGAGCGAAGGCGTCGGAGGTGTGTCCGTTGTCTCAGTCACGCGCGTGAGTGTACCTGCTCGAGCCCCCGGGGTCTGTCAACGCGAGTGAGACGCGCGACGCGTGGGTTTCTGAGCAGCCTGTGGTCACGACCTCAGGGGCGGCCCATGCCGCCAGCTGTTTGGCCAATGGGCGGGCTCAGTGGCCTTGGGACCGCGCACTCTTCGGCGTCAGCTCCTCAAGCTCGCCATGCTCACGAGCATGCGGCTCGCGTAGCCCGGCTCACGGATCGCGATAAAACCGCGGCACTCGCCGGGACACGCTCGTCAGTACTTCCCACGCGATCGTATCCGCGTGCAGCGCAATTTCGTCGGCGCCGATCGCGTCGCGTCCAAGCGACCCTTCCTGTGTCCCCAGCACGACCACCTCGTCGCGAATGCATGCTCCTTCGATGCACGTGACGTCGACCATTGTCATATCCATCGATACAGCGCCCACGATCGGCGCGCGCCGCCCGCGAACGAGAACATGACCGCGGTTCCCGAGACGCCGCGAGAGACCATCGGCGTACCCCATCGGCAGCGTTGCAATTCGCGATGCACGCGCCGCTGTCCACGTCGCGCCGTAACCCACCGGCGATCCCGCGTCCACATCGCGTAGCGCGACGATCTCCGTTCGCACCCGCATCGCAGGTTTCAGCGCAGTCGTGAGAGGACGGCCATCGACACACGGCGCCACTCCGAATAGAGCAATCCCTGGACGGACCGCGTCGAGACGAGCCTGGGTGCATAGCAATGCGGCGCTGTTCGCGGCATGCCGCTCCGTGGGCCGGACCCCGTGGCGCGCCAGAATCGCCGTCGCCTGGTCGAACCGAATCATCTGGTCGAGCGTTTGCTCGGTCGTTGGCGCAGCGGCGCAGGCCAAATGCGTCATGAGACCGCGCACCCGGACTTCGGGCCAGGCCGCGAGACCGGCGGCGAGCGCCGGCAAGGCTTGCATCGTCACACCGAGACGCGACATCCCCGTGTCCACCTTCAGGTGAACGTCTATTGGCCCTTGCGTCTCTCCCGCCCGAACCAGGCGCGCAAACGCAGCGACCTGCCCGAGGTCGTGCACCACCGGGAGCAACGCGCGCGCAATGACTTCGTCATGCGCATCGCCAAAGTGGCCGCCCATCACGAGAATCGGCGCGACGATGCCAGCCTCGCGCAACTCGACGGCCTCCTCGAGCAAGGCCACGCAAAAACCGTCGACATGCGCTCGTTCGAGCGTGCGCGCCACGGCCGGCGCACCATGCCCGTAGGCGTCGGCCTTTAGGACCGCCCAGACGCGCGACCCCCCGGCGTGCTCCCGGACGATGCGCAGGTTGTGGCGC
>JALYHX010000178.1 GCA_030776305.1 Myxococcota bacterium | reverse complement strand
GGCCATCCGAACGATGATCGACGACTACAGCCGACAGATCATCCCATACGGCATCAATCGGTCGGTGCGCAGAGCGACGGGGCGGACCTTCGAGGACCTGTATCCCGCCTGGATCGACTCGCTCCGTAGAAGCTTCGGTGCACAGGCCGAGGCAATAGGCGCCAGGGGTGTGCGCGAAGGCGTCCGCCTCACGCATACGGGCTACACGGTCCAACACCCGCGCTGGGCGCCGGCCAACGCATGGCCAGAACATGGTGGGGATCTCGTCTACTTCGTGGACGACGGGCACACGACGCCCGGGCTCTGGGCACTCCCGCTCGTCCGTGACGATCGCGGGCGCGTCGTTGGCGCCCGCGAGAGCCAGCGCGATCTCGTCATTCGAACGTCAGGAGTCGCGGGGGCGTCGTTCATGCCGGATGGGACCGCCGTGTTCAGTTCGACCGATGTGCACGAGAACCTATTTTACTTCGCCGATTTGTTCGAGTTGCCGGCGCATCGGAAGAGTCCGACGGGCATGGAGGGACTGCGCGAGCGATGGACGAGCGGCTGGCGTGCGATTGACCCGAGTGTGTCGCCGGACGGACGTCGCGTCGTCTTCACGACGAACCATCGGGGGTCGACGTACTTGATGATCGGCGACATCGTTCCATCGGCAAATACCGCTGGACTGCACGCCGTGGCCAACGCACGCGGACTCGTTCCAAGCGGTCGCTTCGACCAAGCATTCACGCCGCGCTGGGCGCCCGACAATCGGCACGTTGCCTACGGGGCATGGCACCGCGGAGGGTACCGGGACGTACGAATCGCGGACACAATCGACGGTTCCTTCGTCGACGTCACGCATGACCGAGCGATCGACGGCGATCCCATGTTCTCGCCGGACGGCCGCTGGCTTTATTTTCATTCCGACCGCACCGGTATCATGAACGTCTATGCCTACGAAGTCGCAACAGGGCGTCTGCGACAAGTGACCAACGTGGTCACGGGAGCCTATCAGCCGGAGCCGTCGCCGGACGGCTGTTGCCTCGCATACGTCGGTTACACCCACGAAGGTTTCGATATCTTCGTCATCCCACTCGACGAATCGCAGTGGCTCGCCCCACTTCCATACGACGACTCTCGTCCGGTACCTCTGCCTGAGCAGCCGCCGATGCACCTGTCACCACAACCGTATGACCCTCTGCGGACGCTGATGCCCCGCAGCTACTCCGTCCAGATTGCGCCCGGGAACTTCGGCCAAGCGAGCACCATCACGGCGAGTGGCACTGACATCGCGGGGCAGCATGGGATCACGTTGAGCTTGGGGACGGAATGGGAACACCCGGATGTGCAGGGAGTCATCGCTTACAACTACGCTCGCCTGCCTTTCGATTTCGGCATGAGCGCCTACCGAGCGATCGTCCCTGGCGGAGGTTACGCCCTCGGCAGCAACAGGATTCCGTGGATCGAGGAAGCGACAGGGATCGCGTCGGGCATCAGCTATAGGATGCCGCGCGCCTTCGATTCGCAATCGTTCGATTTGTCCTACAGCGCAGCGCGTGTCGCGGGAAACCTGCCGCTGCCAGCGGCACAGCTCAATCCATACGACACTCCCGCCAATCCAATCCGCGGCATGATTGGAGCGTTGCACCTCGGGTGGAGCTACTCGAATGCCCAGGGCTACCTCTGGGGTGTGGGTGCCGAACGAGGATTCAACGTCGGGGCGACCTTCGATTTGGCAGACCCCGCTCTCGCGAGCGACTTCTCCGGCTATTCAGCCAAGTTCGATTTTTCGACCTTTCTCGAGATGCCATGGTTACGGCATCACGTGCTTGCGCTGCACACTGGGGGTGGCGCCAGTGGCGGCAATAGGGCCGGCCTCGGGGCTTTTTACGTGGGCGGATTCGTGGATTACCCCGTGATCGATACGGTTCGCAACTACCTTATCCAAAGGGGATGGCTGGTGCTTCGCGGATATCCCGTCGCCGTCGCATTCGGGGCGTACTACGCGCTGATGAACGCCGAATACCGATTTCCAATCATCAATGTCGAGCGTGGTCTCTCGACGCTGCCGATTTTCCTCCAGCGTATTACAGGCGCGGCCTTCGTCGACTACGGGAGCGCCTTCGACCAGGCACCCTCCGCGAAGTTCAAGACGGGTATCGGTGGCGAGCTATGGTTCGACGTCACGCTCGGATACGTCCTGAATTTCACGTTTCGCGCCGGGCACGCGAAGGGCCTCGCGAGCGGAGGGATTGACAAGACCTATCTCGCGGCGGTGTTCGCCTTCTGAACGCGGCTCGCCGGCAATTTGGCCCACGACCCGCGCATGTGATGTGGATGGCTCCATGCGGCGGTTCACCAGGCGGGTCGGCGTCTGCGCATTCGCGATCTCGTGTATGTGGGCCCTCCCAAGTTGTCCGGCGCCGCCCACCGCACTGGGCCGCGCGCAGCAGGCCGCTCAGGAATTCAACCAGGATGTCCGTTTCGGACGCAACCAGCTCATGATGGATCACGTCGCCCCGATCGCGCGCGAGGCCTTCGCGGCCCAGCACCGCGCCTGGGGCAGCGGTATCCGGGTCGCGGATATGGAGTTGGCAGGTCTCCGTCCGCATGGCGACCACGAACTCGAAGTCATCGTAAGGGTTGCGTGGTATCGACCCGAAGAACAGGAACTTCGGACGACGACACTGCAGCAGAAATGGCGTGACGTCGAAGGATGGCAACTCGCCGAAGAGAAGCGCCTCGACGGTGACATGGGTCTCCTCGGAGAACGGATTGTCTACGAACTTCCAAGCGCGCGGCCGCCGCCTCGGTTTCCGACCGTACACCTGACCGGTGCAGCTGAGGTGCTGGGTACATCGCCGGGAGCCTCATCCCCCGCGGACCTGTCTGCCGGGGGCGCAGATTAAAGCCATTCACGAGAAAAGACCGCCACCCTCCACGGGAGGCCCCACCGATCTCGCCCGCGAACGTCCTTCGTTCCCACGTGGACGTCTCTCGTTCGCTCGGGAACGTGGGATGTCACTGCACGGACGTCCGATGTCGACACGCGAACGTCCTTCGTTCCCTGGTTGACGTCTCTCGTCCGCTTGCGGACGTCGGACGTCATTGCACGGACGTCCGAAGTCAACGCGCGAACGTCGCTCGTCTCTTCATTGACGTCGCACGGCAACCGCGCCTCAGCTTGAATCTACTGGGCTGCAGGCGCCGTACCGGTTGGCGTCGTCGCCGGCACGGGAGCCGACGCTGGCCCGGCCGCGCTTGCCTTCGCCTTCTTCGGAGCTGCCGGCCTCTTTGCGCCTTGGGGCGCTGCGGCTTTGCGCTCTCGGGCGTGACGCTTCACGCGCTCCTTCTTCTTCACTTGGGCCTTGCGGCGCCTCATGTTCATCGAGCTTCGACGGTCGTGCTTTCCCACGCGGCTAAACATGCCCCTGCCGAGTGGCGTACGTCAAGCTCCGGCCCGCGTTAGCCACGCCCCGCCGCCTCGGCCGACCGCGTCGCGTCCCCCGGCGGTGCTTCAGCCGGTGCCCTCAGCCGCCGCCGCTTCGCGGCCCCGTACTTCGAGCCGGTAGCGGCTGTTGATCGTTTCGATGTAAAAGACCTCGCGCCCGGCGATTCGCAGCACTCGCTTCACCGGCGTCGTGACGTATTCATGCATGCCATCGGGGAACTCGATCACGACGACCGACCCCTTGCGTGGCGCCCGCACGAGCCGGCCGGCCACCGCCCTAGCGCCCTTTCCAAGCTTGCGCAGAACCACGTCCACAAAACACAATCTAGCATCCTTGTCGCGCGCGTCTACTACCGTTGAGTCACGGAAATCCCGCCAGGCGCGCCTGTGTATTGCCTCAGGAGCAGAATGCGCGAGGTCATCGAACTCGACCATACTTAGACGCCCTTGTAGTGAAACTAGGGGATGCCGCCCTTGGCGGTACACGCCAGGCTCCAATTCTCAGCTTCCCTCGGATGGCCGAGTGCTCTGAGTTTTCGTGCGGTCGCGCACTCGGGACCATCGTATTTCACCACCGCCCTCGGAGTCTGCGCCGGAGTTGGAAGGGGACTTTGTGCGGGAACGGGCGTCGGGGAAGGAGCTGGCGTCGGCAAAGGAGCTGGCGCTGCTCCCGGAATTGACCCGGGGACCGCTCCGGGGGTCGCGATGGCGTGCGGAGCCACAGCGCGAGGGGGGCTGCGGACATTGCCGCTCAAAGGCGGAACATCGTCCACGGCCGTGACCGGCGCGCCAGTGATGGCAGTGGAAGCGAGCGGGCTCGGTGCGACGGACGACTTCGGCGCGACCGACGTGCCTTGCTCGAAAACGACCTCCTTGCTGGCGCTGCCCGAGCTCCCCCGGACCGCGAAGATGATGGCCGCGATGCTTGCGACCGCGATGAGGCCGGCCAGGACAAGCAGCATTCTGCGGCCAGGTCCATGCGCGCTTTCACGCGGCGGTGGCTGCGGAATCGCGGCCGGCGTAGGAAACGACACGTTGGCCCCGATCGGCGTGGGGGCTTGCCCAGCCGACATTGCGATTGGATTGGCGGGGCGTGGTGCGCTGGCGCCGCCGAATGCCGCCGCGACGTCGAGCGGAACGCCCATCTCTGTTTTCTGCCGACCCTCCACCGCGGCTGGTGTCGTAGCTGATGACGAGGTACCCGCGGTGAAAGCCTGGATGAACTCCTCGACCGTCGGGAACCGCTGGTCCGGCGACTTTGAAAGCGCGCGCACAATGGCGCTGCGCATGCCCGCTGGTACCGCCAGTCCGCGTGCGAGTGATTCGATCGGGATCGGCGGCTGAGTCATATGCTGCGTCGCCCATTCCCAAGGCGTGTTCGCGACGAATGGCAGTTTGCCGGTGAGCATCTCGTAGGCCATCACCCCCAACGAATAGATGTCGCTGCGTGCGTCGATCGTTCGCCCCGTGAACTGTTCGGGACTCATGTACGGCGGCGTTCCCAGAACAGTCCCCTGCTGCGTCAGTCTTCGTTCGCTCGGGTCTGCATCGTGAGAGCGCTTGGCGATGCCGAAGTCGAGCACCTTCACGAAGTCCTTCTTTCCCGCGCGGTCGACGAGCACGACATTGTCGGGCTTGAGGTCGCGGTGAACGATGCCTCGCCCGTGGGCCTCCTCCAGTGACCCGCAAATTTGCTGCATGATTCGTTCGACGCGATCGGGCTGCATCGCACCTTCCTTCTCGAGTACGTTGGCGAGGCTCTTGCCCTGCAGGTACTCCATGACGATGTAGAGGATGCCGTCCGTGTTGGACCCGAAGTCGTAGACCTGGATGGTATTGGGATGCTCGAGTTCGGCGACCGTCCCGACTTCGCGTTCGAAACGCGCGCGGATGTTGGGGTCACGCGACAGGTGCGTGTGCAGCGTCTTGACCGCTACCCTCCTTTTGGTCGTGCCGAGCTGTTGTTCGCCTTCGTAGACGGCGCCCATTCCGCCCTCACCGAGCAGCCGAATGACCTTGTACTTGCCGCCCAATGTTTGCCCGATCACCAAGTCTGGCGGAGTCGACGCCTCCGCGTCTGGCGCCGCCTGCGCATCAGCGGGAGTGAGGACGGTCCCGCACGCTGGGCAGAAGCGCTGCGAGGCTTCGACTGATGTATGGCAGGAGGGACATTGCATGCCTCGCGATCGTCGCACAATTGCGAGTCTTGTTCGAGGCCAGCGCCGCTATCTGCCGAGCAGCCTGTCCAGCACCGTCCGCCAGCCGGTGGAAGGGGCCGGCGTTTCGCCAATCATCTGCAGCACCGCGACCGTGAGGTTGTCAGGGGTGCCCCGCGCGTTCGCCGTTCCGACCAGCTTATGGCAGATGCTCTCCGGATCGTTTCCCGCGACCTGTTCCAGGA
>JALYHX010000177.1 GCA_030776305.1 Myxococcota bacterium | reverse complement strand
GGGCAAGCGCGTCGTCATCGACCGCCGTACCGACGCGTCACTCATTGCGGGCATCGTCACACGCATCGGCGACCGTATCATCGATGGCTCACTACGCACGCGCCTTCAATCGCTTCGCGACGCAATGACGCCGTCTCTCTAGCGACAGGAAAACAAGGACATGCAGCTCCGCGCCGAAGAGATTTCTTCGATCATCAAGAAGCAAATCCAGAACTACGAGAAGGCCGCCCTCACGACGGAGACCGGAACGGTGCTCAGCGTAGGCGACGGAATCGCACGCATCTACGGGCTCGAGGGGGCGATGGCCGGGGAGCTGCTCGAGTTCCCGGGCAACCTCATGGCCCTGGTGCTCAACCTCGAATCGGACAACGTCGGGGCCGTCTGCTTTGGCGAGGTCACGAACGTCAAAGAGGGCACCGTCGTGCGGCGCACCGGGCGCATCCTGGATGTCCCGGTCGGGGAGGCGCTGGTCGGACGGGTCGTCAATGCCCTGGGCTTGCCGGTCGACGGCAAGGGGCCGATCGAGACGCCACACCGGCGCCGCGTCGAGCTGAAAGCCCCAGGCATCCTCTCGCGACAGCCTGTCAAGGAGCCTTTGCAGACAGGCTTGAAAGCCATCGACAGCATGGTCCCCATCGGGCGCGGACAGCGTGAGCTCATCATCGGTGACCGCCAGACCGGCAAGACCGCCGTGGCGGTGGATACGATCATCAATCAAAAGGGGCAGGGCGTTTATTGTTTCTACGTCGCCATCGGCCAGAAGCAGTCCACAGTCGCGAGCGTCGTGGACAAGCTCTCGCAGCAAGGCGCGATGGAGTACACGACCGTCGTCGTGGCCGGCGCGAGCGAGACGGCGCCGCTGCAATTCATCGCCCCCTATTCGGGCGTCACGATGGCGGAGTATTTTCGGGACAGCGGGCGGCATGCGCTCTGCGTCTACGACGACTTGTCGAAGCAGGCAGTCGCGTATCGCCAGCTTTCGCTGCTTTTGCGGCGCCCCCCGGGCCGCGAGGCCTACCCGGGCGACGTCTTCTACATCCACTCCCGTCTGCTCGAGCGCGCGGCGAAGATGGCCGAGGAAGTCGTCGTCACGAAAAAGGAGATCTCCGATTGGGAAAAGCGCGGGGATGCGAAGATCCACAAGGGGGAGCTCGGGCGCCATCGAGCGGACGAGGAGCTCAAGCAGAAGGGTACCGCGTTCCACATCCTGAAGAACCCGCGTTCCGGCGGCTCGCTGACCGCATTGCCGATCATCGAGACGCAGGCTGGGGACGTCAGCGCATACATCCCCACGAACGTGATCTCGATCACCGACGGGCAGATTTTCCTCGAGACGGACCTCTTCTACTCCGGCGTACGTCCAGCCATCAACGTGGGCATCAGCGTCAGCCGTGTGGGCGGTAGCGCGCAGATCAAGGCCATGAAATCGATCGCAGGCCGCATGAAGCTCGAGCTCGCCCAGTACCGAGAGATGGCCGCGTTCTCTCAGTTTGCAGGGGACCTCGACAAGGTGACGCGCGACCAACTTGCGCGCGGCGCGCGGCTCGTCGAGATCCTCAAGCAGGGACAGTACGTTCCCCTCGCCGTCGAGAAGCAAATCGTCATCATCTACGCTGCGACGCGCGGCTACATAGACCACCTCGAGGTGTCGCGCATCGCGAGCTACGAGAAGGGACTCTACGATTTCATCGAGAAGAAATATCCCACGGTCTACGAAACCATCCGAACGAAGAAATCGCTCGACGAGCAAAGCGAGGGAGTGCTCAAGAAGGCTCTCGACGAATTCGGCACTGCCTTCGGACAAAAATAGCCATGCCTTCGCTCAAGGCGATTCGCAAGCGGATATCGAGTACGAAGGCGACACAAAAGATCACCCGTGCGATGAAGATGGTCGCAGGGGCGCGGCTGACGCGGGCGCAGCAACGGATCGTCGCAATGCGCCCCTATGCCGTGAAGACGGCGGAAGTTTTGCAATCGGTCGCGGGGACGATGGCCGCGGAGACGGATTCAAAAGACGAGTCTGGGCATCCGCTTCTTGCGCGTCGCCCCGAAAAGAAGGCACTCATCTTGGTCTTTTCTGCGGACCGGGGCCTGTGTGGCGCGCTGAACACGAACGTCAACAAGGCCGCCGAGCGCGTTTGGCGCGAGAAGCAAGCTGCCGGAGTTGAAGTCGCCTTTGCGACGGTCGGCCGCAAGGGCCGCGAGTACCTGATCAGGCGCGGAGCGAATGTCGTCTGCGACTTTCCGCGAATCTACGACGCGGTAGATCTCGACAAGGCACGGCTCGTGGCGAGCTGGCTGGCCCCTCGCTTCGAAAGACACGAGTTCGATTCTGCGTACTTCGTCTACACCGAGTTCAAGAGCGCAATTTTGCAAAAGCTCGTGATGGAGCGTCTTCTTCCGGTCAGCGAGCCGACCGACCCTGTCGTCGGCGGCCTTACCGCACCCGTCCCGCGCTCGGAAGACGGCCCAGGCGGCGGAGCGACGGTCGCGCCGACCGAGTTCCTCTACGAGCCAGACCAGCGCGCTTTGCTCGAGCGTCTCGTGCCGATGTACGTCGAGATCAGCATTTACCGCGCGCTCCTCGAGAGCCAAGCCAGCTTCTTCGGCGCGCAGATGACCGCGATGGATGCCGCGACTCGCAACGCGAAAGACATGATCGCCAGGTACACGCTCATCTACAACCGCGCGCGCCAGGCCGCGATCACCAAGGAATTGATGGAAATCATCGGCGGCGCCGAGGCGCTGAAGGTCTAGTCCGGAACGGACGACGGCACGGCCGAGGTTCGGTGACTACTCGGGAAGGGACATACAGAAAAGCAAGGCACCGTCGGCATCGCCCTCGATCCAGACGGCCCCGCCCTGCGCGCGCATCGCCGCGTCTGCGAAGTGCATGGCGAGTCCGCGCGCGGCGGATTCCGGAGGCGTCACGCCGCGTTCCTCAGGCAGTGCGGACCGGACGCGAATCACAATCGTGCCTTCGCGCAGCGTGAGGTCGATCGTTCCCCCGGCGCGCGCGTGACGAAGCGCGCGCTCGAGCAGGCGCTCGAGGGCACGCCCGAGCAAGTCCTCGTCCCCGCGTGCGGCCTTTGCATCGGCGCTCCACACCAGATGCACACCACGAGCGGCAGCCTCGGGGGCTGCGCTTCGTGCAGCCTCCGTCAGGATCATTTGAACGTCGATGTCCGAAAGAACGGGACGTCGCTCGCCAGACTGAAGGCGAACCGCATCTGCCATATCGGAAAGAATGCGAATGGCGCGAAAGTTGGCCGCACGACAGTCGTCGAGCGCGGCGCGAAGCGGGCCGGGTAGCGTATCGGGAGGGACTTCCGCCAAAACGAAATCGAGATTCATCGAGATCGCCGCGAGAGGCGTCTTTAGGTCGTGCGCGAGCAGCGTCGCCAGGCCATCACGAACGAGCGAAAGCTCGCCGATCCGCTTCGCTCTGAGAGGCGCCACGGGGACGCCATCGGTCAATACGGGCCTTACGGTCGCGACCATGATGTCTTCCTCGCGCTGATACCAGCTTATACGCACTTCTAAGTTTAAGCCTCAATGGCGTTGTACGACGACGACGAATGGGCGCACGCGGACGTCTCTCGGTTCTGACGAAAAGAAGGCTACGTTCACCACATCTCCGACACTGGGTACCGAGTCATTGCCTACCCGCTGGGTAATCCCCGCCACGGTGCCGCCCCACGCGTGCGCCCACGCGGTCGACGGACACGGGTCTTTACGACAAGCGATGGGCGCCAGTTCAATGGTTGTCTCGAACAGCCCGCCAACGTTCGACGTCGAGATGTCGGTGACGCGCGCGGCAGCGTCGGCCACCGTTCGCGCCGAGTAAGGCAAAGACCGAGCCGGCATCGGGGCAGCCACGAAGACAGCGAGCGCTCCGCATACCGGGAGAACCGCGCGCGCGACGCCGCGTCCACTGCGTCGCCGCATGAGCCAGATGCCCGCGCCGGCGACCAGGGCCGACGCGCCCCATACATCCGCGGCTCGCGTAGGCGACTCCGCTACACTGGCCAGTCCGCAGCCGGATTGGCCGGGCGACGCTGCAGGAGATGCGGCCCTTGCAGGGGCGGCGCCATAGAGCGCTTTCACCCCATTGAAGTCATCTGCTGAAGGGAGACGGTGAGAGGCATCACCCGGCATGGTGAACGCATACATCAATGCGGACTCGTCGCTCTGTTCGTCCGCCAATCCCAATGTGTGGCCGATCTCGTGCGAGACCACGTGAACGAGGTCGAAAGCAGTTTTACCGGCTGCCTTGCTGTCGTCGCTGGATGCACCGTCTGTGGCAATCGGGAATACACCGGGTTTCGCTCGCGCACGGTCGGCGAGCACGGCAAAGTCGTAGATGCCATTGACGACGACATCTGCGTCCACGATGTTGCCCGTGGCAGCGTCATAGCTCGTCACGGTGATCGCCAGCGCGTTTCCAGCAGGTGCGAAGCCGTCCGGCGCGAGCAGGACTGAGTTCTGGCCGTCCAGTCCGGCCTTCGCTTTTTTGCCGACGCCGCTCGAGAGCGCCGGGATACCCAGCGCGCCGATCCATCCATGAACCGCGCTCGATACGGCATCCGCGCCACCCGGGACCGACTCTTCGATGCTGGAGTCGATGACGTAAGAGACCTCGGCGTTTGCCCAACGTAAGGGTTGTCCGCGGGGCGTGTGCTTCAGCTCGAATGCACTTGCGTTGTGCGACACGCCGCAGACCGCCGCTGCGGTCATCGCACACACCGTCATCATCGCCGGACTGCGCCGGACTCCGTGCTTCGCCATACTACTCCTGGCGAGTCCTCCGCGTCCTGGCTTGCGCTGCGGTCGCTGATGCCTCGCGATCAGTGTGACGGCGCGTCGCCGCGCGTGTTTAAGGAGCCAGAGTGAGCGCGTCACTACCGTGTACGCACGACTAATGACTAGCGCTAATGCCCTCCCACCGTCGGATCAGGTCCAGCCGGATCGACGGCGGCGCTCACGTCTCGCACAGCGGACGCCATCGACGAGAGCAGGGGACCTGGCCATAGACCCAGCAACAAGGCGATCACGGCGAGAGGCACGAGCGCCAACAGTTCGGACCTCGTCGCGTCCGGAAAACGACCGCCGAACGGCGCGAGGACCCGGCTTCGTCTCCACGCCGTGTGCACACGCCCGAGAAGACACTGGCGTGCAATGCGGAGGTGGGCGGCCGCCGAGGCGACGAATGCGGCGGACATGATCGCCGCAAGGACGGGGTGTCGCACGAATCCACCGAGTAGCGAAAGAAGCGCGCCCCAGAAACCAGCGAGCCCGGGAACGCCGACCGACACAGCTAGCCCGACACCCGCAATCGCCCCGAGCGCTGGTATCTCTACCGCGAGTCCGCCCAGACGGGCGAGCTCAGTCGTGTGCACCCGTCGTTCGAGCGCCGTCGCGAAGCCGAGGAGCATCCCTGCTGCGAGGCCGTGCGCGAACCATCCTGCGATGGCGGCAGCAATCCCTTGCGGCGTGAGCGACCCGATTCCGAACAGGCAGACCCCCGCGTTGGCCAGCGTCGCATATGCCACAAATCGGCGAAGGTCGGTCTGTGCCATTGCGCAGAGCGCGCCATACAGCACGCCAAGCGCCCCGAGCGCGGAGATCGAGCTTCCCGCCCAGCGGGCTCCCTCGGGTACGGACCCTAGGCCCACCCGCACGAGCAAGTAAGGCCCAAGCGCCACGACGATCCCCGCGATGACCACGGCGACGCCGCCTGGAGCTTCCTCCAGGACATCCACGAGCCAGCCGTGCAACGGGACGATGGGCGTCGCGACCGCGACGGCGACGATGAGCAGGACCCACACGAGCTCGACGAATGGAATGCCCAAAATGGGCTCTTTGGCGGCGAACGAGGTCCGTGTCAGTTCCGGAATGGATAGGGTATGCGCGACAGCTGTCCCATCCACGAGGAACGCTCTCCCGGAAGCGCGCGAAAGGGCGACGAACGCCATGAGCATTGCGATCGAACCGATGGCGCCGTACGCCGCAAGCTTCGCCGCCGCGTACTCCCCCCGGGCGCGGCCCAATTCGCCGACGATCATCAGAAGCGCGAGCAGAACCATCTGCCACATTGCGAAGAGAAGCGTGAGGTCGAGGGCGACGAGGGCCCCGATGGCGCCGACGACCAGCAACGCCAGTGCCGAGCTATACGCGTCGCTTCGCCGCTCGACTTCTTGCAGGAGTAGCCCAGTGAGCACCAGCCCGGCCGCGAGCGGGAGGAGCGCGATGCTCACCCCGTCGACCCCGAGATACCATTCGGCCCCCAGTGAGCGCACCCAGACACTGCGCTCGACGAACTGGTAGCCTTCGTTCCCGTCGGCACGCCCGAGCTCCGGGACGAAACGCCAGAATGCCCAGAGCGACAGCAGCAACTCGAGGATGGCAATGCCCATCAACGAGCGGCGAACCAGCTTTCCGTCACGTCGCCCGAGCAAGCGTGAGACGCCAGCCAAGAGCGGTACGAAGAACGGTAGCAAGATCAGGACGGAGAGTACGTGCGCGCCGACCCACCCGAGACCGGTGGGGAGCTGCGCGCGAAATCCGACAGCGACCTCTCCCGCTTGCTCGTCCGTCGACGTGATGACGACATGCCCGAACGCCTGGCGCGCGCGCGCGTCCTTGTCCGGCATCCATGAGACGACGACGTCCTTCGATACCCCGGGAGCGAGCGTCGCGCTCGTCGCGGCCCCATCGACGAATCGGGCAGACAGGCGGGTGGGCGAGCGCACGTCGTCCTCGTCGCCCAGGATCGAGATGCGCGAGACGACCAACGCGTCGGACCCAGCGTTCGCGATCGTCAGCGTTCCCACCCGACCCCCTTGCCCGGGTGAAAGCACGAGCGGACCGGAGGCGCCGCCTGGGAGGGACAGAACGATCCGCCCGCCCGGGTGTAACGGGCTAGCAAAGGCCGGCGTGCACGCGAAGATGGTCGCGAACGTGAGGGCGGCGACGATGAGAAGGCGGGAGGTGAGCGACCGCATCGCCGCGTGGTCTCATCTTTCCAGCCGCAGCGCGTCCGCCAACACTGCGAGCGACACTGCGGCAAGGAGGGCCCAAAGGACACGACGGGGTGCCGTTCCAATCATCGGTTCGATGCGGCGGCCCATGCGGACCATCCGCGACGCCACAACGTTCGCCGGTGCGGCGACGAGGTGGTCGTCCACGTTCGCTACCACCCACGCCCCGAGCCGTGCAAATGCGGCGATCGTCTCGACCATGGCGCCTACCACCCAGCGATCCATGCTGACCAGGAGAACGCCCAGGCGCATCGGGGCGTGCACCAGCAACAAGTCAGCAACCGTCTCGTGTACGTCCAGCGCCGCGTCGGCGCCGTTTCTGCCGACGTCCATCTGGGGAATAGACCCCGCGTTGCGATTACGCGACGGACCGAACGACCGCGACGCGGCAAGGTACATCGCAGCCGTTGCCGTGCCGGTGAGGACCATGACGTACCCAGCGACCGCCGGTCCCCCTGCGCCGAGCGCGAGGCACGCCAGAGCCGCCGGCGCAACGCCCACGAAGGCCAACCACCGCCGCAACCCCGAGTAGACGGGGGCGCGCCATCCTGCCATCAGCAGGATCGCCCCACCCACCGCCTCGACGGCGACCCAGCTGTTTGGTGCGAGGGGAAAGAGGAACGCGGTCCGTGCCAGGAGATACGGTCCCAACCCCGCCGTCGTCGCGCCATGCGCGAGAGCACCCAGCGCCGGCGGGGTATCGCCGGAAGGCGTGGCGCCGCTCATGATTCCCGCCGCCAAGAGCAGTGCGACAAGCGACGCCGCCACCACCGTTGCGCCGCCAGGCCCGGTTCGCAGCTCCACCGCGCTTCGCACTGCGGTCTCGCTCTGCCGGTCGCGAAGAACGAGCTGGTCTGCAATCGCTCGAAACATGAGTGTGGGACCGAGTGGTATCAACGCAATTTCGTTCCCCGCGTCGTCGAACGCCACGCTACCCAGGATCTCGTCGTTGGAGCCGTCGCCGGGACGAACGCGCAGCGTGTGAATTCCTGCGCGGACCGGAACGCCGACGAACGGGGACCGTTTCGATGGCACACGCGCTTCGTCGACGAATACGACCGCACCCGGCATACTGGTGAACGTGAGCGATCCGCCGCCCCCCGCTGCCAGCTGCGCGTCCGCCCGCTGAGCGTGTTGCGACGGGGCTGACGGAACATCGGTTGAGCTTGCGGAGGCATGCTCGACACCTGAGGAGGATCCTTCGGTGCCGCTCGCATGGACGGGCTCCGGCCACCCGCCGACGTGCACCGCCGTGAATCGGGGCTGGGGGTCCGGTACGTATTCGTCCCCTTCCCACGAACCGCCGAGCCCCCAAAATAGGAGGACCGCGCCGAGGAGCATCGCGGCGATCGCGACCGCGCTGCGCATCGCCATGACAATCCCTGCTCCGGCATGGTTCCAACCTGCGAGCCACGCGCCCGCAGCGCCGGCGATCGACCAGCCGACCGCGGTGCCGACGAAGCCATCGGCGATGAATGCGATCGTCGCGCCCGCCAGCGACAACTGAAGCCACGCCCACACTCGCCATCCTCGATCGGCCGGCGGACCGTTCGCGATGAACACGGAAGCGCCGAGTGCGACCAAAGAGGCCAGTGCGCAAAAAGTCGCGGACAACGGGTCCAACAAGAAGTCGACCTCGCCGTCGAATTGGCCAAAGCGCGCGCCTCGGGCGATGTGCTCGAAGAGGGCGGTGCCCTGGGCGGGGGCACACACGCGGACAAGAACGACCACGTGGGCCAGCGTGGCCGCCGCGGAGAGGGCGACGCACGCGATCCCGGCATTGCGAGCAGAGGCAAGCGCGCGCAGCATGGCAGACTGCCCTTGCGCGCGCGCAATCTTGCGGCGCACGACCAGCGCCTGCCAAGCGAGGCCCACGATCGGCCACGCGACGACGAGCCACAGCGTCCGCGTGAGGACGAGGCGCTGCAGCGGACCTGCATAGTCAGGCATTGCGAAGGGCGGCTGGATGGTACCAGAAGCCCCGGACCGTCTTTGGCGTTCTTAACGACACAGCGCGCCGTGACGGTGCGACCGGTGCTCAAAGGAAGGGGCTCAGATGAGCGTCGCCGGCCGGAGACATCAGTCCGTGATGTAGCCGGTGAGCGACCGCGGCGACGGCGAATCCCACGGCGATGACCAGCGACATGCTTGCAAGAAGCTGGACCGCGGGCGGCGGGCTCCACCATGTCCATGCGGCCGTTGCGGCGAGCGCGACGAGCGAAACAGGCGCCAGCCAGAGCAGCGT
>JALYHX010000176.1 GCA_030776305.1 Myxococcota bacterium | reverse complement strand
TTTCTTCTCTCCCTGACTGATCACCACGCGCTGCTCGACCGGGGGCAAACCTGCGGCCTCGAATACGAATAAATGCTCACCGGGATCCATCGGCAACGCCTGGCCGTCGAGCGACGACACCAGTGGCTCGTCGTCCACCTTGACTGCGACGTCGGTGAGGTCTTGCCCATTGGCATTCTGGGCCCGAAAAACGATGCTCGGGCGCATCTCGTCGAGCTCCTGCGCCCATTGATTGCAGTCCTGTCGAACCAGAACGGGACAGCGCTCGCGCGCGCAGCGTGCGAATGCTTCCTGCGCCAGCTTGTACTTTCCGTCGTCGCGGAGCTGTTGGCCGTTGTCGGCCGCGCCAATGCACTGATCCTTCTCGGTCGGGTCCGTCGCCTGGGCAGGCGCGGCGAGGAGCATCCACGCCGCCGCCGCGGCACTAGTGCAGAAGGATCGACAGTGTTTCATGAGTCACCCATGGCGAGGCACATCACTCCAGACACGACACTTTGTAGTGCTTGTGCCCACTCTCGTCGATCGTGAATGGGGGATCGCAATCGATCTTCGTCTTGGCCGGGTTATGGACGGGCAACGCTCCGACGTGAGGATTGTGCGGCGGGGCGACCGACTTGCGATCCCCGCTGGAGACCGCTGCGGACGGGGGCGCGATCGGGGCCGCCGGCAGCGCAGGCGTCACTCGGACGGCGACGCGGGGAGGCTGATTGTCTACGGCGACGGCAGGCGTGACGTTGAACGCCGGCCCCGACGGCTCGCTGGAGGCGACCGCGAAAGCGACCGCCGGGGGGGAACGGTCGCGAGTGAGCGCGCGGACCATGAACACACCGACCAGCAGAAGAGCGCTCACGGCAACCGCAGCCCCCACGGCCACACGCTCGAGCCAGCGGCGCTTGAAGTGCGCCAGCGTCGAGGACACGGCGATGCGCGAAATGCCCGACGGTGCGTCGGACGCAGCGTCGCCGCGTTTGCCCACGCGCGTGGTCGTCGTCTCGTCGGCGGCGGTGCGAGGTGGCACGCTCGGGGCGGCGCCGATCATGCGCTCGATGGCCGCTATGCGCAGCGCGCGCCGCGCCAGGTCGATATGTGCGACCGAATGAACCCATTCGGCGACCCTGGACATCGACGCAATTCCCACGCAGCGCTCCAGCTCGAGCGCCATTTCTTGCGCGGTAGCATAGCGCCGCAATGGATTGTGTCGCAGTCCGCGCATCACGACATCGTCGAACGCAGACGGGACGTGGGGAGCGACTTTGCTCGGGGGCTGTAGCGACTCGGCCAGGATGGCGGTAACGACCGCCGCTTCGTTGTCGCGGCGAAAAGCGCGCTGTCCGGTCAAAAGCTCCCACGTCACGACGGCCGCTGCATAAACATCGGTGCGCCGCGTGACGTCCGCACCGTGCAGCTGTTCGGGAGGCATGTAAGCGAGCTTGCCTTTGATGCGCCCTTCGCGCGTGGTCTGAACCCTCCCCGCGGCCTTGGCCACACCGAAATCGAGCACTCCCGCCACGCCATCGGCGCTCACCAGGATGTTTTGTGGCGAGACGTCGCGATGAACGATCTCGAGCGATTGCCCGCGCTCATCCTTCGCTTCGTGCGCTGCGTGCAGGCCATGCAACACACCGCTCATGACGGTTGCCACGATGCGCGCATCGACTTGTTTGCCGGCAGCGCGGGTCGTTCGCCAGAGCTTGGCGAGCGACTCCCCGTGCACGTACTCCATCACGAGGAAGGTCTCGCCCTCCATGGCCACGACGTCGACCGTCGCCACCACGTTCGGGTGCCGAACGCGCGCGGCCAAGCGCGCCTCGTCCAGAAACATCGTGACGAACTCCGGATCCCTGGCGAAGTTCGGGTGCAGGCGCTTGATGGCCACCACACGCGAGAACCCGGCCGGCCCGCTGAGGCGACCGAAATGAACCGTGGCCATTCCGCCCGACGCGATCTCGTCAAACAGCAGATACCGTCCGAGGACGAGACACGAATTCGCTGATGGGAGCGGATTCAACCGATTGAACATATAGCTCTTCAAAACTGCATCGCCAGCCGCCGCGCCCGCTTGTAGGCAACATCGTCTTCGATGTGACCGGCAAACGTGGCTTTATCGACTACCGGTGGGGTCCTGACTCACATGTCCGTATTCGGTTTCGTCTGTGGATTGTCCGCTCTCGCGCGTGGCTAGCTATCTTACCTGGCGCACCTC
>JALYHX010000175.1 GCA_030776305.1 Myxococcota bacterium | reverse complement strand
GCTCGACGCGCTGCGTGTCCCGCACACGAAAATCGAGCCGCTCAAAGTGAGTTACCGATCGACTGCCGAAATCACCGACTTCGCGCGGCGCGTCTTGGGTCCGTTGGCGCACGAACAGATCCCGGACACCACGCGCGACGGACCACCCGTCGAGCTTTTCGACTTCGCATCGGTGGGTGAGGCGGTCGCCTGGCTGGCGGAGGTGCTCAAGCAGCTGGCGCGCGATGAACCGAGCGCGAACGTCGCTCTGGTTGCGCGATTCCCGCAGCAGGCCGATCTTTACTATGACGGACTGTGCAGGGCGGAGCTACCCAGTGTGCGACGCGTTGCAAAACAGGATTTCTCGTGGGAACCGGGTGTCGACGTTACCGACGTCCGGCAGACGAAAGGACTGGAGTTTGACGAAGTCGTGCTCCTGGAGACCACTGCACCAAGTTACCCGGTGACGCCAGCGGCTCGACATGCGTTGTATGTGGGGGCTACGCGCGCGTCGCACCAGCTCTGGTGCATCGCGAGCGACGCACCGTCGAAGCTGGTCACGGACGCGTTGGGTCTGGCTGAGAAAGAAGCGGCGGCGCCCACCCGCTAGAGCGCCGGGTGCTGCATCCGACGCAGGTCCCCATCGAGCATTCACATCCCGAATACGCGCAGTCCGCCTCGGGCACCGCGTCGAGCATCAACTGCATCGAGTCGCGCCACGAACGGCGTGCATATCTATGGGATCGACTTGTCCACCGCCGCGTGCAATTTATCATCGGAGCTTTAGAGCGATGCAAGTTACCAAGTTCACGGCGGGGGCGATTCTTCTACTCACGTCACACGTGGTGGTGGGTTGCGGAGGAAAGGAGGCCGCCGGCGCGGGCACCTTGGGTGCCTCCAACCCAGACGGCGGTCGCTCTGCGTCAGACAGCGGCCCTGCCGGCCCGAAAGGACTCTGCGCCTCTTTCTGCGCGACAATTGCCAAGCTCGGATGCAGCAGTGGGCCAGATCCGGTCACCTGCCCGTCGGACTGCGCGTCGCTCTATTCAAAAATTCCTCAGTGTGGCGGCGCCTTCGACCAAGAGCTCATGTGCCTTTCTGGAGCACGCCTCGATTGTACAGCCTTCAACGCGACTGGCACTGGCGTGTGCCAAGCCGAGATTGCTGCCGCACAGACTTGCGCGAACGGGGCACCCTCTGGCGGTATGCCACCCTCAACAGGTAGCGGCACCCCACCTTCGTCCCGCCCGTCGCCTCCTGGTTGCGAAGCCATACCACCCAAGCCGACTGGCCTGTCGTGTTCGGGAAGCGGTTCGGCCAGTGAGGGTCCGGAGGGAGGAGCGACAACGTGCCAAGAAGACTGCCGCGACAGCCAGGGTCATAGCTGGACCGCCCAGTGCATAGACGCGAGCTGCGCATGCCTCTACGACGGCAAGCAGATGTGCAAGTGCACGCTCACCACCAGTGGTTGCCTCGCCGCCTCATGTTGCCCCTGATGGGCTAGAACGATCGGGTTTGATTGGGCCCGATGGGGGTGATGAGCGCCAAAACATCTCCCATGGACGCTGCGGCTCACGGGGCCCCGGACCCACGCGTGAATCGACCGCTCGGATGTTTGCAAGCACCAGCCGGACCAGTCGGCGCGGATTCGCGAGAGCCGACATTGGCCGGCACGGCAGTTGCTCGCCCGAGTTCATGGCTCTGCCTTCATTCCGTCCCGATCCAGCCGAATCCGTGGCGCACAAGACGGAGGGGGGACGAGCGCGAACGTCACGCGCCGTGGTGGTTCTGCGTATAGCCGGGGGTTCGCTCGCCGTAATCGCTGCGCTCTTAGCGGGCGGCCCTGCCGAGGCGTGCCCCAACTGCCCCGTCGGCCGGCAGGTGCGCAGCGAGGTTTGGAATTGCGACTTCGAGCAGAACTTTATTTATGCGCTGCTCCCTTTTCTCGTCATTGGCGCAGTGTGCCTTCGCGCCGAACGCATCGCACGAAAGCCAGCGCCACCTTAGTCAGCGAGCGTCGAACCGCGGAGCGAACGCTTCACATGAGGGATCAACATATGAAGGTTATGCATCAGGGCGCCATCATCTCCTCCGGCATCCTGTTGGGCACCGGCATGGGCGGATTCGTCGACGGCATCTTGCTCCACCAAATCCTTCAGTGGCACAACATGCTGTCGAGCGTGCGCCCACCGGTGGATCTCGTGGATATGAAATACAACATGGTGTGGGACGGACTGTTTCACGCGTTAACGTGGACGATGGTCTCGCTCGGGCTGTGGCGCCTCTGGGTCGCCGGAAAGCGAACCGACGTGCCGTGGTCGACGCGCACCTTTGTCGGCTCGCTCGTACTCGGATGGGGACTCTTCAACTTCGTCGAGGGGATGATCGATCATCAGATCCTCGGCATCCATCACGTGCACCCCGGCGAGGGGCAGCTCGCGTGGGACCTAGGGTTCCTGGCGTTCGGCCTCATCGAGATGGTGGCCGGTTGGATCTCGATCCGCGCCGGGCGTGCCGATACGACGCCGCGGGGAGGCCTTGCTTTTCGCACGCATGAGGCCAACAACGTTGTTGACGGCTCTCCCCAGCCAGGTGGACGTTTGCCGGCCTGAGTCGAGCGACTCCCATGTTCCTGGCTCGGAAAAACGCCGACTTCACATAATCC
>JALYHX010000174.1 GCA_030776305.1 Myxococcota bacterium | reverse complement strand
GAAGAGGAGTTGCGCTTCAAGAAAGCCCCGAACAGTTTCAAGGCGGCGAAGGTGGCCGATCTCGTGAAAGATTCCATTCACGACGCGCGGGAGCTCGCGGTACGCAACGCGGGCGATCTCGCGCGTGCGCGCTACGAGCGCAACCTGAAGGACCTGGAAGAGAATTTGCGCAACGGTTCGAAAATCCTCGTCGACATCACGAACGCGATGCGCAACATCATCGATCAAGAAATCGAAAAGGGCCTAATCACACCTGAAGAGTCGAAGGCCAACATCGTCAAGCCGGATGAGGAGCATGTCATCTGGCCGTTCAATGGCGAGTACTGGCGCGACGAGCTCGGGTTCTACCGCCAGACGATCACATCGAAGTGCGGGAGGTAACGATGAATCGTGTTCTATCGCTGTGGGTCGTCGTCGTTGCGGTCGTTCTCGCGGGTACGCGCTCCGCTCGTGCAGCGGACTCGTCGTCGAGCGGAGCGAGCTCGGGCAACACGAGCACCGTCTCGGATAGCGCGGATGCGCTGGGGCCAGTTTGCATCGGCGACAAGGCGAAGAAGACCCTCGAGAATTGCCCGAGCGGGCCGACCCTCAGCAGCATCACGCGCGGCAAAGAGCCGCAGATGTCCTTTCACTCGAAGGTGGAGGAGCTGAAGAAGGGCGACAAGAAAATCGAGATCGGCAAGGCGGACCAATCCCAGATCGCGGGCTACCGCGATGTACGGCAAACGGCGCTCAAGCAGCGCGTCTTGGGATTGCTCATCACCGAGATTCAGCAGCTCGAGACGTTGCTTCACGAGACCGAGAAGCGCGATCGAAGTCGGCCCACGCTGCTGCGCCGCCTCGCCGAAGACTATGTCGAGCTCGAGAACGCGGCGTTCCGTGAGAAGACACAAGCCGAGATCGCGCGCGACGAGTTCAAGGGGCGGAAAAATGCGGCCGAAGCCGGCAAGCAGCAGGCCATCGCCAACTCGCGCAAGACGACGATGGATCGCGCGCGCAAGGCGGCCATCGAATATTACTCGACACTCGTCAACGAGTACGCCGGGCAGCCGTCCAATGCTTTCCCGAACAACCCTCCGCCCGCGAGTCCGAACCTCGACGAGATCTATTACTACCTCGCCTACGAGTATGAGCAGGCGGGCGACACGGCGAACGCGCGGCGTGTCTACCTCGATCTCATCACGAAGACCCCCAACTCGAAGTACCTGTCGAGCGCCTACCTAGCCTTCGGCGAGCTGTTCTTTGGCGAGGCGCTGAGCGATCCCACGAAGTGGGATGCGGCGAAGCAGGCATATCAAAAGGTCATCGCCAAGCCGCCTCCCGAGAACAAGATCTACGGCTATGCCTGGTACAAGCTCGCCTACGTCTTTTGGAATATGGGCGACCTTCCTCACGCGCTGGATGCGTTCAAGCGCACGATCGACTTCGGCGTACAGTTTTCGCAGCTACCCAACGCAACCAAACTCGCGGAGAGCGGGCGCAGAGACGTCGTCCCGGTATACGCGCTCGCGGGAAGCCCGGCCGAGTCGTACAACTTTTTCAAGAGCCTCAGCGGAGACGCGCAAGGGTCGAACGACAAGACGTTCAAAATGATGGATGACCTCGGCCAGAACTATCTGGACACGGGTCACTATCCCGAGGCCATCGCGCTCTACAAGGACCTGATGGCGCGAGATAATGGGAGCGACAAGGGCTGCGAGTACCAGTCGCGGATCACCGAAGCAACGATGGCGATGAAGTCAGGCGACAAGCCGTCGATCGTGGCGGAGCTCAACCAGCAGTTCAAGCGCTTCGCGTCGTTCAAGGGAGAGAACCATTCTGCCGAGACCAAGCAGAAGTGCGCCAATCGCACTGCGTCGCTCGCGACGGAGACGGCGATGGCGTGGCACCTGGAGGCTGTCGGGTCACAAGGACAACGCGGAACCGGGGATCCGAAGACGATGGATCTCGCGTCCATTCTCTACCGGAAGGTTTCCGATACCTGGAATGCCGACGAGTTTACGAAGTTCGAGTTTCCGCGCCTCGTCAAGGAGGACTGGCCGACGATCTACAAGGTCAAATACAATATGGCCGACCTCCTCTACTACCGCGAAAAATGGGCGGAGTGCGGGCCTGCCTTCGACGAGGTCGTCAAGGAGAACCCGCAAGGATCCGAGGCGGCAGAAGCCGCGTACGCGGCGGTCTTGTGTTACCAGAACATCTATCTGGCACAGCACACGAAGGGGTCCGACAAAAAGGGCAGCGGAAACCTGCCCGGGGTCGGCAAAGAGAAGGACTTCAAACAGGACTCTGACGAGAAGTTCCGACCGAAGGACATGACGGAACCGCAGAAGGCGATGGTGGGGTCCTTCAATCGATACGTTTGCTACATCCACCCGGAAAAGAACGACGCCGACGGCCAGAAGCAACTCGTCGAGGTCAAGTACGCGCGCTGTCGCCTTTATTTCGAGGCGCAGCATTGGGAGGAAGCCGGAGAGTGCTTCAAGCAGATCGCATTTGACCACAGCGAGAGTGACTCGGCCGTCTATGCCGCGCAGCTGTACCTGGAGAGCATCAACGTCCTCACGTTTCACGGTCAGCCGAATCGCAACCGCTGCATCGACGACATGATCGTGGACGTCCCGAAGTTCATCGACTTGTTCTGCAGCGGCGACAAGGCGCAGAAGAACGAAGAGACGTGCACGATTCTCCAGAAGGTGCAGTGCGACATTCGACGTCTTCGCGCGCAGCGCATCGTCGAGCTCGCGGGCAAGGGCGGAAACAACGCGCTCGAATTGTTTGAGAAGGGTGGAAAGGCGTATTTCGATCTCTGGGAGGAGTACGGCGCGAAGCCGCTCAAGGAAAACAAGCCGGCGCAGTGTGAGAAACTCGACGAAATCGTCGAGAACGCAGCGCGAGCCTTCCAGGCGGGGCGCCTCGTCGCAAGTGCCATACGCGCCCGCATGGTCCTTCTGAACCCGACATACCGAATGGAGAAGACTGAACTCGCCAAGCAGGCGATGTTCAAGATCGGCGGCAACTGGCAAGCGATCGCCGTGTACGATCAGGCAGCCGATTGGTTCGAGCGTTTCGCGAAGGAAAATGCGCATCGGGAAAAGGCCGACAAGGCGCTCGGCGATGCCATCGTCCTTCGCCTAGGCCTTGGGCAAGAGGACCAGGCCGTGGCTGACGTCAATCAGTACAAGAAGGACTACGGCAACACGAATGCCACGGAGACGGCACAGATCGCGTTCGCGATCGGTGCGCACTATGCCGACAAGGAAGACTGGGAGAGCGCCCGCAAGGCACTCGCGAGCGCGATGGGTACGCTCGACAAGGCGCCGCCCGACCTACAGGTGCAGGCGCACGCCACGCTCGCGCGGGCCATGTTGCATATGAAGGCGCAGGCGCAAGCAAAGACCGAGTACGCAAAGGTGCGCTCGCTTTGGGGGGACGGTTCCCAGGCTCAGGCTAAGATCCACGACGCCTACAAGACCGAGGGGGAGGATCAGCGCGCTCACAGGCTGGGAAAGGCGCTCGACGCGGTCGGCGAGGCCCTCTTCTATGTCGCTGAGGACAAGAAGCACGACAAGGTCGATACGATCCCGTTCCCGGCGTACAAGGGACCTGGGACGAAAGACGACATCAAGAAGTACATGGATAAGACGCTGATGCCGTGGGTCCAAAAGAAGCAGGCTGCAATCGAGGACCTCGACAAGGAGTACCAGAAGATTACCGACCTCCAACCAGTGCCGCCCCCGCGATGGGTCATTGCTGCCGCCTCGCGTGCGGGTCTGATGTGGGGCGATTTCGTCGACGATTTCCGAAAGGCGCCGTATCCGAAGGATTGGGACAAAAAGGGTTTCGTACCTGGCACGGGGGATACGCTCTCGTGGAGAGAGGTGAAGGCCAACTATCTGGAGCACCTCGACGAAGCGTCCGAACCGATCAAGCGCGAGAAAGCGAAGCCCGCGCTCAAGCGGTGTCTCGATGACTCGGTCAAGTACCAGTACTTCGACGAATTCTCACGTGACTGCGAGAAGTGGCTCGCGAAGAACTACAAGACCGAATACCACGTCGTCGACGAGCTGCGTGGCGCCCCCACGCTGTCGAATGGCGGTCTGGACGACAAGCCCCCGCCGCTCATCGTTGGCGGCCTGTTGTGGCATCCGGTGGAGTCGGGCCCTGCGACGGAGAAGGCGGAGGTCATCGGCGAGGGTGGCGGTGGCGCGAACACCGAGGACACCAAGAAAAAGCCGGCTGGCAAGAAGAAGAAGTGACCCGAAGCGCGACAACGCCAACGAGGGTACGAAGATGAAAAACACTACACGTGCATTGACAGCCCTGGCGTTCACAGCCGCGATCGGTTTCGGCTGCGGTGGGGGCGCCCCGGAGGCCAAGACCGCGGGGACCACCAGGACGGCAACCGGAAAAGGTGGCTCAACGGAAACGGCACCACCGTCCCAAGCTGCTCAAGAACGGTTCAGCGCCGCGCTCGATGCGTTGAACGCTCATGACAAGGCGAACGATTGGAACGAGCAGACGTGTACCGAGACTGCCAAGATGTTCATGGCGGCAGCCGCGGCACAGCCATCCGGCAAGTTCGCCGAGGCGAACTACGACGCCGGGTTGGCGTACCAGCGCTGTGGAAATGACAAAGAGGCCAAGGCGCGATTCCAGCAGGCCCTCGCCGATGACGAGAAGTTCCACTACGCGCGTGCGCAGTTGGCTCTGTATCAGTTCAAGGCGGACGGCAACATCGACGCCGCCATCGCGGCTCTCGAGACGGCCGTGAATGACGCTGAGTTTCGGGACGTTCCCGCGCTGGTCGATTTGGCGATGTTTCAGATGTTGCGTGACTCGAGTCAGGTGGGTGCCAATTGCCACGCCAAAGCGGCGGGCAAGGACGTCGATCTGGGTGACTTCGACTGCGCGAAGCTCAATCTGCAGCGCGCGCTCGCCATTGATGACGGATATATGCCGGCCTTCAACCAACTGGCTCTCTACTATTTCGGAAGCGCCAAGAAGAAGGAAGGCGCGGGGAAGAAGTTCGGTCGAACGATCGCGACCAACGCTGCTCTTGCCAAGCGGGGCGACGTGCAGCAGCTCGAGCTCGCCGCCCTCGTATGCTCGCAGGCAGTCAAGAAGAACCCCGGCTATGCGCCCATTCACAACAGCTCCGGGCTCATCCTAAACGAGCTCGGACAAGTAAACACGGCCGTGAAGGAGTTCACGCAGGCGTCGACGCTCGATCCCCATTTTTTCGAGGCCTTGATGAACCTCGCGGCAATCAACCTGAGTTTTCGCGGCTTCGACAAAGCAGAGGCGGCCTATCGCAAGGCGCTCGAGATGCACCCGAACGACTACGATGGGCATCTCGGGCTCGCGCTGGCCCTCCGCGGCCAGATCGACGATTCGAATTACGACAAGCAGGTGGCTGCCGTGCAGGCGGAGATCGACGCATGCAAGAAGCTCGATCCCGCACGCCCGGACTCGTATTTCAACGAAGGGATTCTCACGCAGGAGTACAAGGCGAAAGGGGCCGGCGCGAAGGAGAAAACCATCGGCGTCTATCAGCAGGCGAAGCAAATCTTCATGACGTTCATGGACAAGGCATCCGGGAAGCCCGAGTACGACGGCGCCATCAAGAAGGCGAAGGAGCGGATGCAAGACATGGACGACATGGTGAAGTTCTTGGAGCTGCCCGGCGACACGACGCCATCGGGGCAGCCGACCCCGGCCGCGGTACCGAGCGCAAGCAGCCCGTCACCCGCGACGAGTGGCTCGCCGGCACCGGTCGGAACGGCAGCGCCCTCCAGTTCGGCAAACCCAGCGAGTTCGGCGCCAGCCGCGGCAACGGCTGCCCCCCCCTCCTCGGCGCCGTCGCCGTCTACAGCGCAGGGCCCGTCCCAGACTCCGGCTCCCAAGAAGAAGTGATGGGAACTCACCTGTCCGTCGGTTGTCCGTTCCATAGAGATTACGGCCTGGAGACGTGCAGGTGACTCCACTCGCGCGGACATTGGAGTATGGTAGCTACAGATATACTGGAATATCGTTGGATTCGTC
>JALYHX010000173.1 GCA_030776305.1 Myxococcota bacterium | reverse complement strand
CGGCCCGAGAAGCGCCGCGGCCAAGAGGACCAGGCGCCGACGTCCAACCATCCCACGTGCTTACCTTCCCGGCGCTCTGGCGAGAAGCGCCCAGGAGCCATCGGCTCCTCTCCTTTGATTTGTGAGTGAATGATGGGGCCGCGACAAACAGAGAGACGCATGGGTCTCGGATCAAGCGTCGGAGCGCGGACCTTTGTCGGTCGATGCGCTGAGAAGGTGGAGCGAGGAATACTTCCGTGACTTCCGTATCGAAAGCCGACGACGCGATCGCGAAGGGATGGGGCCGAAAGACACCCGGCCTCCTATCGCTCTTCGAAGAGTATCCCTTCGTCGCGCGCCTGCCGGATTGCACGGGCATTCGCGGCGTGGCCTGGACGGAACGCATGCACGTAGCCCAACGGCGGGCCACCGAACGCGTAGAAGTCGCCGACCAAGTCGAGCAACTTGTGGCGCGCGGGCTCGTCGGAAGAAAATGCCCGGCCGGCGCAGTGAATGGCCTCGGGTGCCAGGAGAATCACCGCCTGCGGGGGGACATGGCGCGCGAGCCCGCTCCGAATGAGATCGTCGACATCGCCGTGGGACACGAATGTCCGCGCGGTGGCGATGCGCGACTCGAAGTCGTCCGACTCACCCGTCCACCGCGCCTTCTTCGCGATGCGGCCGTCGTCGATCTCCAGGCGCACCTCGATGTCGACGCCTTCGGCCGGGACGAGCTCGTAGCGACTCTGTCCCACCTCGATCACTGCCCTTCGCGCCACGCGTAGTCTCGGCTTGCCGGGGGCGACGCCCACACGCTTCAAAGCGTCGCACCACTGAGCCGCGCCTCCGTCGAGGAGCGGCATTTCCGGCCCGTCGACCCCGATGGTTACACCCTCGTACACGCGGAGGCCCCCAAATGCAGCAAGCGCGTGCTCCACGGTTTGCACGCGCAATCCACCTTCTCGCCGGTCGAGTGTCGTGGACCGAAGGGTCGAGACGACGTCCAGCTCGTTCATCGTCGCTTGCACGGCGCCACGTGCGAGACGCACGGGCCCATCGGACGCCTCGAGCGTGACCTTGACCGGAACTCCCGTGTGAAGTCCCACGCCTTCGACGATGACCTGATGCGTCACTCGTCCTGCTCCTGGGAGAACGAATCGCGGAGACCGGCCGAAAGTTGCGGGACCGCGAGCGATTCGCTATCGGCTGAGTGTAGCGCACGCCCACCGGACGCATGCGCAAAAGCACATGGCGACAAAGCGAGTTCACGTCATCGTTCGCGGACGCGTGACCGGTGTCTTTTTTCGCGCGGCCACCCAAAGGGAGGCACGTCGCCTCGGCATCACGGGCTGGGTGAAAAACCGCCCCGACGGCGCGATCGAGATGATGGCCGAGGGCGAAGAGGATGCCGTCAAGGAGATCGTCTCCTGGGCACATCACGGCCCGTCGGCGGCGCGCGTGGACGACGTGGACGTGCGTTGGCGCAGTTACACGGGAGAGTTCTCGGACTTTCGCATCGTCGAGTGAGGGCAGGACCGGACCCGCCGTGCAACGTTGGGCCATGGTCCTTTTGGCAAGCGCTTGGCTCGCGACCGCGGTCGAAGCGCACGCTGAGATGCCGTCGGCGACGGCGGCCCAGCTAGAGAGCAGAAGCATCGACGAACGACGAGTGGCCGCCGCCGTGCTGTCGTCGCCGGATTCTCATGGTTCGAAAGGCGTCGATGAGATCGGTCAGGAGCTCGACGAGCTGCGTCGCGGTGACGATGAGTCCGTGATCCGCGTCATGAGCGGTGTACTCTCCTCGGCAGATCAAGGGACCGACCTCGTGGAACGCCTCGTCCGCCGCGATCCCGGCCCGGCCGTGGCGCGAACGCTTGCGACCGTATGTCTCGTACGCGCCCTCACCCGGATTGGGACGACACCAGCGGTCCGACGGCTCGTCGTCATGGCATCTTTCGCCGAAGGGCTCCTTCGGCCGGAGTTGTTCAGGGCGCTCAGGGAGCTGGATGACCGCGCGAGCGCCGCGCTCATCGAGGCGCGCGGCGACCCTTCCCCGGAGATCCGAGCATGGGCAAAGGATGTCCTCGAGGCTCTCGGCAAGCGCACTCCCGGCGACGCGGTGCAGACGACGAACGATCGAATCCTCGTGGACGTGCTGCATGCCTACGCGGCGACTCGCGATCCGGACGCCCTTGCTGTCGTCCTGTCGTTCGTCAACTCCGAGCGCGCCCAAGTCCGCAATGCCGCGCGAGAGGCGACCCTCGCGTATGGCCAGGATGCGCTCGAGAAGCTGCGATCCACGTATGCCGCGATGACCGGCGAGCGCCTGATCGACGACGAGACCTCACCATCGAGGCGCGCGCGGCACGATCCGGATGCGGTCGACGCAATCAGCGTCGCACACAGGCTGTTCGACGCCTGGGACCATGTTCGACTGCGCGACGTCTACGCGAGACTCGACGAGGGATTCGCGAAACAGCACAGCGGCGACATCAAGGGAGCAGTCGCGGATTTCGACAATGTCCTCGCGCGCCAGCCCCTCTTGGATCGCCGCGCCGAGATCGCTCCCGCGTACGTCGCTTACGCCGAGGCGCTCGAGGAATCCAATCCCGCGCGGGCCGCAGACTACTTGCGAAGGGCGCTTCGCCTCGACGAGACTGGGCCCGAGCGAAAGCGCATCGAAAGCGAGCTAAGGTACCTGGACGGCGAAGATCTCCTCTCCCGTGGAATCGCCGACCCCGAGCCCTACGAAGAAGCGCTCAAGCTCGACGTCGAGAACGCCCGTGCCCGTGCGAAGCTCGACGGCATGCGCGCGAAGACGGCGTCTCGTCGGGAACGAGAGGGCCGCGTCGCGGCATCGGTCAGCACGATCGGCGTGGCCTTCGTCGCCGTCGGTGTGGCAGCGCTGGGCAGACAGCGGCGCCGCCGACAGCGGTGACGCTCGTTCGGTCAGCCAGCCGCAACCACGGGCTCGGTCGTCTCGGCCGTGGGAGCCGTTGCCGGCGCGGCGCTGTCCATGAG
>JALYHX010000172.1 GCA_030776305.1 Myxococcota bacterium | reverse complement strand
GAGTGAAGCTATGAAGCGCGATCAGGACCGGGCAAACGCCGTGAGCCCGCAGTTTGCCGACTTCTAGGGCGATCCGCTGGTGGTAGGGCTCATGAATCGCAACCCGGCGCTCTTCGCGAGTCGCCGGGTGCAGCCTGCTGTTCCCGGGTATGGGTGTCCCGTCCGACATTTCCAAGATCGACGTCGGCGATTTTGGGTCGCGATTGCAATCGATCACCAATCGGGAGAAGGGCTGGTAAATGAAAGTGCAGTCGAGCGTGGTCGCCAGCTCCCTGCCGAGCGCTTCGACCCCGAGGTCCAGCGCGATGTGACGACCACGGTCTCGCGTCGACAGCCCCAGGTCGACTAGGGACCCCGGAATCGCATTCCCAGCGTGGTCGCCAATCAGGAGGACGCGCGCGCGCCCAGCTTCGTGGACCACCTGCGCCGGACAAAGGTCGCGCTCATCGAGGAGTGAATGGCTCTGCGGCGGGCTCATACGCTGTAACTGCGACGTGCTCATCGAGGGGCGGGGAGCATCATCGAGACGATCGCGCCGTAGGCTTCCGTCCACTGCTCCGCCAGTTTTGGGCTCCAATCCTTTCCCGCCGCTTCCGCCATTGCGGCCAGGAGTGCGTCGCCAACCCAGTCGTACATCTCCCGTGTCACGCCGTACCCGACGTGTTTTGCCCCAAGCGCGGAGAGTGTCTGCTGCAGCCAAGGGGCATCCTCAAGGTGGTCCATCACGGCGAGGAGGGCTTGCGCAAGCATCGTCTCCTGCTGTTTTGCCGTGTTTCGACGGAACAGCGGCTGCGCCCGGGGGTACCGCTCGAAAAGGATTTCGTAAAATCGCGCCGTGAGGCTCGGGTTGCGCTCGAGAACGAGATCGAAGCTGTTGCGAAGCAAGGGTACGTCCAAAGCCATTGATATCTCCTTGTGGCAGACCTTATGCGGTTACGTGAGTCGATTGGATGACGCCCGTGTAACGAGAATCTATCGGCAAAGTACCCGTGGTGTCAGTGCTCTGGCCTTCATGGTGCCTCGCCCGCTCGCCCCCGCGCCTCACATCGCGGGGAGCGACAAATCCAATGGCCCAGGGAAAATACGGCCGCGGAGGAGCCGAAGCGCACGATGGCGCATGGTACAATCCTGCTCCGCGTGGCAATACCCGTTGCCGGTCGCAGCGGCCAAGGTCGCACCTGCCAGAAACGAGCGCCCATGAGCAAGCGAGCTTTCGCCGGGATTACTGCCCTCTCACTCTGCTCGCTTGGCGTCTTCGGCAACGTCGGTGGGTGCGGCGGAGGTCAAATGCCATCGACCCCAAGCAGCGGTGTCAACCACGACGCGCATACCGTGTTCGAAGGTGGTGACGCCGCCTCCGACGGGGCGACTGTCGTCGACAATGGCGACGTCGGGTCGGCCAATTCGCTCGATTCGTCCGCTGCAAATCCCGATGTCGGCGTTCCCGACGTCTCCCCCGGTGTCGACTCTTCCCAGCCGGCTACACCCGACGGCGCGCCGACAGGCCCGTCCTTGGACGGGGGCATGGTGGATGGAACGAGCGCGGGACTGGATCCAAGTGTCCTCGCCATCATGAGGAAGGTTGCGGACTGGCAGCTCCAACAAGCCGGCATCAATGCGATTGACTGGATCCACGGGGCGATGTGGACAGGCATCCTGGCCACGTATCAGGTCACCGGGGACGTCAAGTATCGCGACGCAGCCAAGGGATGGGGCCAAAACAACAACTGGAGCTTGACGGGTGGTGTCACCACAAACGCTGACAACCAGTGTGCGGCCCAGACGTACTTCGATCTTTACTTGTTGGATCCGATCGCATTGAACATGGCCTTCATCACGAAAGCAAAGCCGTCTTTCGATGCGATGCTGGCGTCCGGAAACACCGGGTGGACATGGGCCGACTCCCTCTTCATGTCGCCGCCTGGGTTGACCAGACTCGGTGCGATCACGAGCGATACCAGGTACTTTCAGCTTCTCCACACGAACTGGTGGAATGCTTATGCTGCCATGTTCAGTCCGGCCGACGGCCTGATGTATCGAGACCCACCGCGCGGCGCGGGCAATGGGATCTTCTGGGCGCGTGGCAATGGATGGGTCATTGCGGGTACCGCACGAGTGCTCGAGTACCTCCCGAAAACGGAACCGCGCCGTCCCGAATACGTGAAAATGTTGACGACCATGGCGGCCGCGCTCAAGCCGTGGCAAGGGGCCGACGGGCTCTGGCGGGCCGACATCACGCATCCGGCGGCATTCGCCAACCCAGAGACGAGCGGGACCGGTTTCATGACGTTCGCGATGGCGTGGGGAATCAACAATGCAATTCTGGATCGCGCGACGTACCTGCCTGTCGTGAAGGCGGGGTGGCAGGGTCTGGTCGGCAACGTAGATGCCGCAGGAAGGCTGGGGTTTGTCCAAGGGGTGGGAGCCGCCCCAGCTGCCGCGACACCCACGAGCAACGCACCCTATGGTGTCGGAGCCTTCCTCCTTGCGGGCAGTGAGGTGGCAAAACTCTAGATTCGGCGTGGCTATCGCTCTGTCGAGGAGGCACGTCGGCAAAGGAACGTGTCGTCGACTCGCGAGCCGTCTTCTTCGAGCGGTCCTTGCACAATCTCGACGTCGAATCCGACATGACGAAGCGTGTCGACCCATGTCGCCCGCGAGAAGAGTCCCTCCAGGTGCATGTCGTGGGCAGAACTCACGTGATTACCGTCACGGAAAAGGAACGCAAAGTCGACCCGGTACGCCTCGTCGGTCGGGTCGGGATCCCATGTCCACATGACGAAGCGCGCCGAACGCTCGCCGTCGCTGCCGCCCTGCAATTCCGATTGCTCGTGGAACGTCTCGCGAACGTGGTCCGGAACGAACATCGCGGCGCCACCCGGCCGTGTGTGGACGAAGGCCGTACGCGCCGCTCTTTCGAGATCCTCGCGCGTCGTCATGTAGCAGATTGCGTCATGCACGAGGACGGCATCGAACGTGCGCTCGAGGCGCATCGTACGCATGTCACCTGCGACGTGCTCGCATTCGGGATTCAGCTCGAGGCTGAGCGTCCGCATCGCTTCCGAAAAGTCGCTCAGCGTGCACCGAAGGCGCTCCTTCAAATGCAAGCCATTGTGGCCGGCGCCAGCGCCGAGCTCGAGCAGCGTCTCGCACGGACCACTTACCGCGCGCTCAAAGCATTCGATATAGAACTGCGCCTCGACGCGGTGCTCTTCCGGCGGATCGACGAGGCGGTACCAGCTCGCGAGCTCGTCGTAGAGACGCGGACCTACCGGAGACGTCTGCTCGTGCGTCGTCACATCTCCTGAAGTACCCGGTGGATCAGTTGGACGCAGATCGACCCCTCGCCCACTGCGGCGGCGACTCGCTTGACGCTCTCCGCGCGCGCATCGCCCACGGCGAACACGCCCGGGATGCTGCTCTCCAGCAAATAGGGCCGCCGTGTGAGGGGCCAATGCGCCTCCGTCAGCTCGTCCACCTGCAGATCGGCACCGGTTTTGACGAATTTCTTGTCGTCAAGTCGCGCACATCCATCGAGCCACGCAGTATTCGGGTCGGCGCCGGTCATCACGAAGAGGTTGCGGATGGGGTGTGTCTCTTCCTGGCCCGTCTCCACGTGCTGCCACCGAATGCCCTCGAGGCGGTCGGCTCCCTCCAGGCGAACGATCTCCGTACGCGTCCGCAATGACACGTTCGGCCCGTTTTCGATCCGCTGAATGAGGTACTGCGACATGCTTTCGGCCAAGCTCTTCCCGCGCACGAGCATGTAGACGCGCTTGGCCGCCTGCGACAGAAAGACCGCCGCCTGGCCCGCCGAATTGCCCCCTCCTACCACGACGACGTCTTCGTTCTCGCACATCTGCGACTCGAGGTGCGTTGCGCTGTAGAACACGCCCGCCCCCTCGAAGCGACCCAATTCGGGCAGGGCCAATCGCCGATACCTGGCACCGGTGGCGACCACGATCGACTTCGTGTGCACCACCTCTCCGTCCGACAGGTGGACGGAGAAAGGGCGTTGATCGCACTCGAGCCGAACGGCCGTTCGCGCGATCGCCACATCGGCACCGAACTTCTCGGCTTGCATCTGTGCGCGTTCCGCGAGGTCCTGGCCGGAGATCCCCGTCGGGAAGCCGAGGTAGTTCTCGATGCGAGAGCTCGTGCCCGCCTGTCCTCCAGGAGCTGTACTCTCCAGAACCAAGACATCGAGCCCCTCGGATGCGGCGTACACCGCTGCGGCGAGGCCCGCCGGGCCGGCGCCGACGATCACCACGTCCCGAAGAGTTTTGGGATCGAGGTTGGGGCTCAGGCCGAGCTTCGACGCCAGCGCCTGGATCGTGGGGTTGCGGAGCACGTAACCGCTCTCGCACAGGACGACGGGGATCTCGTTCACGCTGATCTGGAAGCGGTCGACGAGCGCCTGCACGCCAGGCTCGGTCTCCACATCTTGGTACGTGAACGGTTGACCGTTGCGCGACAGGAACTCCTTCAGGCGCAGCGTCGCCGCCGAGTGGCGCGAGCCGAGCAGGATCATGTCGTTGTTGTCTTGAGCTGCCAGCGCCACCCGCCGCAGGATGAACGCGCGCAGGATGATCTCGCTCAGCTCGGAATCGCGCTGAACGAGGGTGCGCAGATGGTCATGGTCGAGCGCAACCAGCGATCCATCGGCGACGACCCGGCAGCGCACCAAGCTGCGCCGCGCCGACAGCATGTTCATTTCGCCGGTGAATCCGCCCGGCTGGTGAACCGTGACCTGCTCCTCCTTGTCCTGGACCGGCCGCACGATCTCGAGTGCGCCCCGGACGACCACGAAAAACGTCGTGTTTTGATCGCCGCGCTCGATCAGCACCTCGCCCGAACGGACCTCCCGCGGCTGCCCGATCTTCGCGATGCGCGCGATCTGCGCCTCGGTCAGGGTCGGAAACATCTGCTCGCGACGGTCTGGGAACGGAATAGCCATCACCCTGTCGCCTCGCTGGATCAGGCGCCGGTCGGACCGTAGTGGCGTTTCGCGGCGTCGCCAGGCGATGCGTGAATTGCCTCGGCAGAAAAAGAGTCGAGGGGTTCCTCCAAGATCGGCGCGCGCACGGAACGCGGGCTACCATCAAGGGCAGCTTCGCGTGTAGGTGCCATGTGTCCGACCCGAAAGATAGGCTCGAAAGGGCACAGGGCTTATCTGTGGTCGAGGGAATCGCGATCGGTCGTGCGATCGTATCGGCCAGTGATCCAACTCCGCGTCGTGCGGTCGGGACGATCCATGAGGAGCACGCTCGACTCGCACGTGCGATTGGGCGCGCAACGAGCGGCGTGGAAGAACTGCTTCGCCTTTTGCCCCGGACGGAAGCGGAGCTGTTCGAACCGGAGCTCGTGATTCTGGGCGAACTCGGACCGATCCTGTTCGCTCGGGTCGGCTCGGGGATGCCGGTGGAGGACGCCGTCAACGAGATCATCACGTCCGAAATAACACCGGATCTGATGGTCGATGCACGCACGCGTTTGCTCGATGGTCTCGCCCTCGGCGCGAACTCGATCGAGTCGCTCCTCGAGGGGCGGACAGGCGATCGCGTTCTGGTGACCGACAAGCTCACGCCGTCGGTGGTCGCATCGCTCCCCGCACGGGTGGTCGGGATCGTCGCTGCCTCAGAGGACGGCCGGCAAGGGGCCGCCGCTCAAACGTCGCATGCGGCGATTCTCGCCCGTGGTCGCGACATTCCGTTCGCATTCGTTGCGCCGCGTATCGCCCAGGCAGTCGTCGACGACGACTACATCGTCCTCGACACAACGGTGAACCCCGCGTCCATCTGGCTGAAGCCCACCGAAGTGTTCCTCGCGAAAGCTCGCGTGCGGCGCGAGGAAACGATGCTGATGCGTGCGCAGGATGAGGCGCGGGTGACGGCGCCGCTGTCACACCTGGGGATCGAAGTCCACGCGAACGTCGGTTCGCTCCACGAGCGCGTTCCTGCATCGGCCGAAGGGATCGGGCTGATACGCACCGAGCTCCTTTTCTTGCATCGCCTGAGTGCACCGTCCGAGGGTGAGCAGCTGAGTATTCTGCGCGCGATCGCGGCGCGCGTGAAAACGGCGCCTGTCGTGGTGCGTCTCTTCGACGCGGGTGGCGACAAGCCGCTGATCTGGTTGCAAGCGCCCGAGGGGTCGGCGGCGCCCCGCGGGATCGAACTCCTGCTCATGCACCCGGCCATCCTCGATGCGCAGCTTCGCGCGATGGTGCGCGCGGCAGACCACGGGGACATTCGCGCCCTTTTGCCATTCGTCACTCGCGCATCCGACGTCGAGCAAGTCCGCGCTCGCAGTAGCGGAAAGCTCAAGGTGGGCGCGATGATCGAGACGCCGAATGCCGTGGCCAAGATCGACGAGATCGTCGAGGTCGCGGACTTCATCTGCATTGGCACGAACGACCTGTTCGCGACGGTGACGGGCAAGGATCGTGCGGATGCGACATTGTCATTGGACGCGCGTGCGCTGCGAATGATCGAGCGCGTAGTCTTGAGCGCGCATGCCCACGGCCGCAAGGTCACGGTCTGCGGGGAAATCGCAGGCGACCCGCACAGCGCGCGGATCTTGGTGGGATTGGGGGTCGACGCTCTGAGTGTGGCTACGGTGCGTCTCGCGAGGATCAAGCTGGCCCTGCGTGACATCACGAACGACGATTGTCGAAGGGTCGCTCAGGAAGCGATGAAATGATCGGTTACACCGAGCTCGTGGTGCACGGTCGATACCGGCGTGTAGATTGGACGCGCCGGAATGCCGACGCCCAGCCCCCCGACGCAGCAAGTGCGCCCGCGTTTCCGCGAGCACCCTGTTGAGTTCCTCCTCGGGGCGTTCGCCGACGTGCGGCCGGGTGAGGCCTCCACGGTGCTCTTGCTGGCGCTCAACGTTTTCCTGCTGCTGACGGCGTACTACCTGCTGAAGGTCGCACGCGAGCCGCTCATCCTGCTGGGCTCCGGCGCCGAGGTGAAGAGCTACGCTTCGGTCGGTCAGTCGGTGTTGCTCGTCTTCGTGGCGAGCTTTTACGGATGGCTCTCGGAGCGCGTGGGTCGCATGGCGCTCGTCGCCACGGTAACCCTCTTTTTCGCCGCCAACCTTGTCGTGTTCTGGGCGCTCGGCGTGCGCGGCGTTCCCCTCGGCATCCCGTTTTTCCTGTGGGTGGGCGTCTTCAATATCGTGACCGTGGCGCAGTTCTGGAGCTTCGCCGCGGACACGTACACCGAGGAGCAGGGCAAGCGTCTATTCCCCATCATCGGCATCGGTAGCTCGATCGGCGCCGTGGGCGGCGCGTCGATCGCCGAGCCGCTCGTCAAGCACGGCTCGCCCTTCTTGCTCATGCTCATCGCCGCGGGGATCCTCGTCGCCAGTCTGGGGCTCACCTTCGTTGTTAACCGTCGCGAGCTCCGGGGCAAGACCACCGACGGCAGGGAGATGCCGGGCCCGGAGCCGCTAGGACGCGGCAACGCGTTCGCGCTCATCGTCCGCGATCGCTACCTACTCGCCTTCGCCATCCTCGTCTTCGTGCTGAACATCGTCACCAAGACGGGCGACTACGTACTCGATCGCATGCTGGTGTCGAACGCGGCGTCGAACGCGCACGCACTGGGCGTCGCACCGGCGGTCTACATCGGCGAGTTCAAGGCCCGCTACTTCGAGTGGATCAACGCGCTGGGCGTGATCATGCAGCTCTTCGTCGTCTCTCGCGTGATCAAGTACGCGGGTCTTCGCCTGGCGCTGTTGCTGGTCCCGCTGGCCTCGATCGCCGGCTACGGGGCCTCGCTCGCGGCGCCGCTCATCGG
>JALYHX010000171.1 GCA_030776305.1 Myxococcota bacterium | reverse complement strand
ATACCTCGCGCACAAGGCGGTTCACGATCGACGGGTGCGCGAGGCGCAGTCACAGGCTGTCGAGATACGCCGTTAGATCTGCGATATCCTGCGACGGCAATTGGGCGGTGGAACCATGGCCTGGCGTGGCGCACTTGCCGAAGCGCTCGGCGATCGTCGCTGCGCACCCATCATGAAAGAGCGGGGTTCGCCAGCCCACACCGACGAGCGACGGGACTTGAAATGCGGTCGGGGAAGGGCCCCCGTCGGGCTCGCGCCCGATATCGGTCCCCGTTCCAACGCCGACTGTCTGGTTGTTCGTGAACTTCGGGCCCGAGTGGCATGTGGCACACCCCGCGGAGCCCTCGAACAAGGCCTGCCCTCGGTGCGCGGCATTTGAATCCACCCAGCCGGGCGGCGGCGGTGCTGGGATGTTCTGAATCCACCCGGCGAGCGCGTTCTGCTGTGGCGGACTGAGCCGCGTTCCGCTCATGCGCCGCGTGTACACTTCGTCAATGAGCATCGCCATGTCCATCTCGTCGCCCGGCCAATGGTAGGGCGCGGTGCCTGCAATGGTGCCGCGAAGCGATGGCGTGCGACGTGGCAGACCGTCCAGCATCCACACGTGTCCGTCGTCTCCTCCTTCGGGATGACATGAAGCGCAGGCGATCAAGCCGCCGGCCTCCGTGTGGAAAATGTCGTGTCCCGTGTCACGACGTGAGACCGAAGAAAGAGAGATGCTCGTCGGCGAGCGCGTCATTGCGCCCTTTGCGATGACGAACAGCATCGCAGGATCGCGGGCCTGCGCAAGCAGGTCTCCGTTGCCGTCGAATGCCACGGCGATCACCTGTTGACTGTTCGGCACCTGCGACTCCAAGCGGATATTGGACGTCGCACCGAGCGAAAGAAGGGTGATGCTGGGCAACGAGGTGAAACCGTTGCCCGCAAGGGCAATTGCCACTCGGCCGTCTGCGGAGGCCGCGATATCGACTGGGAGCACTCCATGAGGGATCGTCGTTGTCGACAGCACGGTGCCGTCGCGGTCGAGTACCGCCACCGCGCTTTGCACGATCGAATCGAGGCCCGGCGGCTCCAAGGGAGGTGGCAATGCGACGGGCCTCCCCTCCGGGACGGTGCCCGAGCTGCTGTTACTGCCAAATGGGCCAGACCCTCCCGAAGAGGTACCGGCGCCGCTGCCGCTGCCGGTGCCGTACCCCCCCGTGACGTTCGTCATGATCGGAAGCGTCGATTCCTGCTGGTACACGGTCAGGGTGGCCCCGGCGGATGGTCCAGGGATCGTCCGCCAGGCCACCCGAGCGGCGGCGATGGGCGACGAACGGGTCAGGATATCCCGCCGAGAGACAGACCCCTGGCCGTCAAGGCGAAGCACCTCCGCAGATCGGAACTTGGTCACGGTCATGGCCCCGTCGGCCTGGACGATGACGTCGCGGAGGTCGCGTTCGACGACCAAAGACCGCGTGGCCGGGCCGTCGCGGGACGGAAATGCGATCAGCTCGCCCGTAGCGCATGCAACCCATACAAGATCACTCGACGCGTCCCACGCAACGCCGCGCGGGGCGGGACATACTGCGCGGCGGGTTAAGACCGACCCAGTGGCGGGGTCCAGGGTCAGGAGCGCGCCACCACTTCGAAGTGCGACGTGCACGCGGCCGGCACCGTCTTCACTGATCCTTCCGGGTTCGTCGCCCGGGTGCAGCGACACCCTGAACCTCACGGATTGGCCCGTTACGTCGACCACATAAATGGCATCGCGATCCGGGTCCGAGACGATGGCGGTGTTGCCGTCATGCGTGACGAGGAGCGTTCCTCCGGAAATTGGAGGCGGCGCGGTCGCGGCGATCACCGTCGACCCGAACGAAGGTTGCGCTTCGCCGGCGCGAGCAAACCCGACGCCGGGGCAGCCAGCGTCTGTCGTCATGTCCGTCTGCCCTGGAAAGCACGCGGACCCGCCAGAGGCTGACGAAAACCCTGGGCTACTCGTGATGGTGCTACTGCCGCAGCCGCTTTCGACCATCGCCGCCAAAATGAGCGCGAGGACCTTCGCCTTGCCCGAAGTGTGCTTCGTCGATTTCATCGATGTTCCTCTTTGAGGTCCGTCCAGCATCGGGCGCCCGCCACCGCGCGGAGCAATGATTCGCCTCAGTTGTTGCCAACCCCGTCACCATCGAAGGTCGCTGGGGGGATATCTCCCTACCCTTGCCAACACCACCTGCAGTCTTTGAATGGCCAGGTCGCCTCGATTCTGTGCATCGTTTACGTGGACACGATTCTTCGGTCCCAGATGCGAAGCGTTGCGGGTAAACTGCTTTTATGACGGAGGGATCTCGGTCAACGACGCGAATCGTCCGGATCTCATTCATCACCGTCGCGTTCGCGCTTGTCGCACACGCAGGGCTTGCGCAAGGCCAGAAGCAACCGGCCATGATGCACGCCAAACCGCACGCAATGACCCACCCCGCGCCAAAGCAGGCTGCCGCCGCCGACGCCGGCGCGCATGGACCGGCTACCGGAACGACAGTGACGACAGCTTCTTCCGGACTCACACGCCCAGCCGCGCCAACTGACGCAGGGGCGGTCGAGGCAAGAACCCTCGAGGGGGGCGTACACGTTTTCAAGTTCACTGAGCTGGACATCGAGGGGCGTCTCAGGAGCCCTCAGCTTGTCTACTTCCTACGTCGCGTGCGCGCGGAGTTCGCCGCCGGCGATCTGGGACACCGGAGTTTCTTGCGTGAGATGTCAGAGACCCGAATGGAATCGACCTTTTGACGTCTGCCGCGGCGACCCGGAGCCAGCCGTTGCTACGCGTTGCCGCCTCGTGGGGTACGACGATCATCGGCGTCCAGCTGCTCGATCGCGGATGCGACTGCGTTCTGGGCGAAGTGCCCGGCGCGCTGGCGCCGCTCCCGGACGGCGTCGAGGCTTCCCGGATGCCGCTTCGGGCCGTCGGGAATGGTTGGGAACTCGATGCGCGCGGCGCGATCAACGGCAAGCTCGTGCTGCGCGGCCGAGACGAAGGCGTCACCGCCCTCGCGCAGGCCGGCGGCCGGGTACCTGTCGTGCCCGGCGACCACGGTCTGATTCAATATGGGCTCTTCTCGATTTTCTTCCAGTACACGAGCGCAGCCGAGCCGATGCGGGGGCGGACGCAAGTCGACGTGCTCGGCGTTCTTGCGCTCTTCTCGAGCCTCGTCTTCCACCTCGGGGTCATCGGTCTGCTCATCATCAACTGGACGCCCCCTGAATATCACCTTCCCCCCGAGCTATTTCCCGACCTCGCAAG
>JALYHX010000170.1 GCA_030776305.1 Myxococcota bacterium | reverse complement strand
GGAGCTGCGCCGCGGGAACGAAGAAGTGCGGCTCGCTGTGTGTCCCGACCGACTCGAACAATGGCTGCGCGGACCCCGCGCGCTGCACGGCGTGCGGTGCGATGGAGACATGCGCGGGTGCGCCGAGTACGTGTCAATGCGTGCCCGAGTCGATGGCCACGACCTGCGCTCGGGTCCAATGCGGGCACACGAAGAATAACTGCGGAACGGACGTGGATTGCGGCACCGCAGCGTGCGTGGCCCCCAGCACGTGCGGGGGCGGCAATGTCGCGAATACGTGCGGGTGCGTCGATGAACCGGCGAAGACGACCTGCTCGGGGGGGCGTTGCGGAGGCCAGACGAACAACTGCGGACACCCGGTCACGTGCCCGGCGACGAGCTGCACGGCGCCTCAGACGTGCGGCGGCGGAGGCGTGGCCAACATGTGCGGGTGCACGGACCAGTCCATGTCGACGACGTGCTCTGGCGGACGTTGTGGAAGCCAAACGAACAACTGCGGGCGTTCGGTCGCGTGCCCCGCAACGAGCTGCACGGCTCCTCAGACATGTGGCGGCGGAGGCGCGGCCAACATGTGCGGATGCGCCGACGAGTCCATGTCGACGAGGTGTGCGGGTGGTCGCTGCGGAACGCAAACGAACAACTGCGGGCGTTCCGTTGCATGCCCGGCATGTTGCGTGGATGAGTCTATGTCGACGACGTGCTCCGGGGGGCGTTGCGGAAGCCAAACGAACAACTGCGGACATTCGGTCACGTGCCCGGGGACGACCTGCTCGGGTTCTCAACCATACTGCTTTGGCGGTAGGTGCACGTCGACCCCGCCGAGTTGCCAGGTGAACACGCCGACGGCAGGCGTCACAAGTTGCGGCGCGAGCAGTGAGAGTTGTTGCGCGAGTCCCCTAGTCCAGGGCCTAAGGCCGGGCGAAATGTTCTTCCGGACATACCATGACCAGCAGGGCGGATCGATTCCAACGGCCGATCCGGCGACCGTAAGCGATTTCCGCCTGGACAACTACGCGGTCACCGTAGGTCGGTTCCGTCGGTTCGTTGCGGCGACGATCGCGGGGCTGCCTCCCCCCGCCGCACGCGCGGGCATTCACACCCACCTTAATGGTGGAATGGGGCTCGAGAACAGCGCAAATCCGGGTACGTTCGAAGCTGGATGGGACCCCGCGTGGACTATCCCGACGACCGCGACTGACTGGGGGGCGGAGCTGACCTCGCAGTGCGACTCGACGGGCCAGTACCCAACGTGGACGGCGACCAGCGGCGCGAACGAAAATCGCCCTATCAACTGTGTGAATTGGTACGAGGCTTACGCGTTTTGCATCTGGGACGGGGGCTTTTTGCCGAGCGCAACCGAGACGGAATACGCCGCCGCAGGGGGCACCTCTCAACGCAAATATCCCTGGGGTACCACGGATCCGGGCGGGCTAACGAGCATCGGCTCAACGATCGATCCATCGCAGGCAATCAGGTATGCCATCTTCGGTGACGACAGCGGCAATTGCTTCTACCCCACGGGGACAACTGCGCCGTGTACGGGATCGGCGAACATCGCTCCGGTTGGGACGGCTACGCTGGGCGTCGGACGGTGGGGTCAGTTCGATTTGGCCGGCAACGTCGGCGCGTGGTCGTTGGACTGGGACCACTTCCCCCTGGCCAATCCATGTGTCAATTGCGCAAATCTGACAATGCCAACGGTCGGAGCAGCCGCACGGACTGGCGAGGACGGGTACTACGCTGGACCGCCAAGCTGGTTGCATCCCAGGGTGGGAGGCGGTGGCGGCTTCCCATCACAACACAACTCCGGGGCTGGCGGGGTACGCTGCGCCCGCACGCCGTGACGCAGAGGGCTGACATTCGCCCCGTCCCGTGAAACGTGCTCGGGGTCCTCGACGAACCATTGACGTTAAGACCCTGACGCGACTCGACGGGGAGCAGAAAATGGGATGCAACCAAAGCGCGCGCTTGGCCGATGGGACAAAGCGAACACGGCACGCGAGTCGCGGCCACTTGAAGCCGACGGTCGTCGAGTCGAAGTGGGAAGGTCATACGTCATGAACAGGAAGGCTTCGATGGTCATGGTCCCTCGTGAACGCATTCTCATCGTTCTCGCCACCGCGCTGGCCTGTCTGGGCGTTGGCTGCAGTGGTCCGGACTTCAGTGTCGGCTCGTCGGACGCGGACATCGGAGACGCGGGGCCCGAAGCCCTTGCCCCGCTCCTCTGTCCGCACTGCCAGGACCCCAATCCCAACCCAACGCCCGATGCCGCAGACGATGGTGGCTCCGCACACGGCGGACCCGACGCGACGATGGTGGATGGTGGCGCAAGGACCGATGGCGGGCTCGACGCTGCGACGAGCAACGACGTAGCGACGCTCAACGAAGCTGCGACGTTCGACGACGCAACATCCGCTGGCGGGTGCAGCGCCACGCAAAAGATGTGCGCTTCGTCGTGCGTGAGCGTCGATGACCCCAAGTACGGCTGCGGCAGTGGGCCCTGCATGGCGTGCAGCGCGGATCCCCACGCGACGTACGTGTGCCAGGCGGGCGCTTGCCAGGCAACGGTCTGCCAAACGGGATACAAGAGTTGCGGAGGCGTATGCGTAACCGCCGACGTGGCTCACGGCTGCGGGGCGACGGCCTGTTCGGCTTGTGGGGCCTCGCATGGGACGGCGTCGTGCGACGCGACGGGCAAGTGCGCGATCTCGTGCGACGCGAGCTACAAGCCGTGCGGCGGTGTGTGCGTCTCCGTCTCCGATCCCACGTACGGCTGCGGCGACACGACCTGCGACATGACGTCGTGTCCGGCAGCGGGGGGCGCAACGCTGGTGTGCAGCGCGAAGACTTGCCAAATCGGGAGCTGCGCCGCGGGAACGAAGAAGTGCGGCTCGCTGTGTGTCCCGACCGACTCGAACAATGGCTGCGCGGACCCCGCGCGCTGCACGGCGTGCGGTGCGATGGAGACATGCGCGGGTGCGCCGAG
>JALYHX010000169.1 GCA_030776305.1 Myxococcota bacterium | reverse complement strand
CTTGAAGTCCCCGCCCTCGGGGAGAAACTTCATCCCCCCTTTGTGGACCGTGTAGACGATGCCACACGTGAGGACGACGGACGCCGCGAGCTTGACAGCGTGGCGGCGAACGAAGCCGCGCGGTCGGAGTGCGGAAGAAGCTGAAGACAAGGATGAAGACCCGAGCTCGGATTGCGAAGTCACCGCACGGTTCGTATAGCACGCTGAAGGTGGGCGAGGAGCGCGGCGGGCGAACCGTGTCGACTCACAGACTCCAGTACCTGATCTCTCGCTCCACGCGCGCGGGGTCGAGGACGCTCTTCACGTCCACCAGGATCCCTCCGTCGCGCACTGTCGCCAGCAGGCGTGGCTGGCCCAAGGCCAAATACCAGCTATGACACACGGCGAGTATCAGCGCATCCAGGCGAACCATTTCGTCGATGGGCACGAGCTTGACCGCGTACTCGCGCATCGCCTCTGGCGGGCTTGCGACCGGATCGTGCACCAACGGGTGAATGCCGAACTGGCGCAGTTCCCGCAGAATGTCCGGAACCTTGCTGTTCCGGATGTCGCTGCAGTCCTCCTTGAACGTCAGACCCAGAACGCCGACGCGCGCGTTCTTCACGGTGATGTCCGCGTCGATGAGAAGCTTGACTACGCGTGCAGCGAGGTACGCCCCCATGTTGCCGTTGATGCGCCGGCCCGCGAGGATCACCTCCGGCTGGTAGCCGAGCTGCTGCGCCTTCGTCGTGAGGTAATACGGGTCTACGCCGATGCAGTGCCCGCCGACGAGCCCGGGCTTGAACCGGAGGAAGTTCCACTTCGTGCCTGCCGCGGCGAGCACGTCGCTCGTACGAATTCCTATGCGATCGAAGATGATGGCGAGCTCGTTCATCAGGGCGATGTTGAGGTCGCGCTGCGTGTTCTCGATAACCTTCGCCGCCTCGGCGACCTTGATGCTCGGCGCGCGGTGGACCCCGGCGTCGATGATCGCTCCGTAGGTGACGGCGACGCGTTCGAGCGCTTCGGCGTCCTCGCCGCTCACGATCTTCGTGATCTTCGCGAGCGTGTGTTCCTTGTCGCCCGGGTTGATTCGCTCGGGGGAATACCCGAGCTTGAAGTCCGTGCCTCGCTTCAATCCGCTCGTCTGTTCGAGGATGGGCGCGCAGACGTCTTCGGTGACGCCCGGGTATACGGTCGATTCGTAGACGACCATCGACCCGCGGGACAGCGCCCGGCCGACGGTTTCGCTCGCCCGTTCGACGGCGGTCAGATCCGGCACGTTGTTCATGTCGACGGGCGTGGGTACGGCGACGATGAAGAACGTGCAGCCCTTCAGTTCGTTGGCGTCGCTCGTCATCCGGAGCGTCGTTGCTCGGAGCATCTCGACCGGCTGCTCTTGGTTGCGGTCGTACGCGCGCTGGAGCTCTTCGACCTTCTCGCGGTGAACGTCGAATCCAACCGTACCGGGGAATTTCTCGGCAAACGCGAGGGCGACCGGCAAGCCCACGTACCCGAGGCCGACGACCGCGATGCGTTCGTTCATGGTCGTCCACCCAGGATGGCTCGCGGTCCCTCTGCGAGAAGGCGTTTGGTCTGGACGTCACCGACGAGCGTCACGAGCCTCTCGATGGCGCGGGCCACATGCTCGACGTCGAGCGGCCGGTGCGCGTCGGAGCAGGCCGCCTCGTACGTGTCTTCTTCCAGCAGCTTCTCTGCGGCGCGTTGCGGCGCGCGACCGTATTTGCCCACCAGCGCGCAAACGTCGAGCAAGAGAACGGCCCCTGCATCGAGCAGCGGATCGAGGCATGCATCGTCCTTCCAGACGGGCTCGTAGCGCTCGGGGTGGGCGATCACCGGCACCAGGCCTGCGCGTCGCAAGTCGAACAGGCGGTGCTGGGTTCGAAGCGGGAACGCGGTCGGCGAGAATTCGATGAGCACGCTTTTTCCTCCGGGGTAGGGAAGCGCCTCTCCTCGCATCAAGCGGGCGAAGACGATGTCGTCGAAGAAGTGTTCACTGGCAAGATGCACGACAGGAAGGCGATCCGGGGACGTCACGAGGGTATGTTGCATTGCGCCGAAGGCGTGTTCGAGACCGGCGCGGTCGTTGTCGAACATCCCCGGGCGCATGTGCGGGGTGGCCACGACCTCGTCGAAACCGGCGGCGTGGAGCTCCCGCAGCATTTTCAGACCTTCGGCCGCCGTACGTGCGCCGTCGTCGATCGCGGCGATCCAGTGGCAATGGAGATCGACGAAGCCGCGCATAAGAGGACGATTCTCGTAGCACACTGCCGAGTGGCAGTGGCAGCCTCGGGTCTCGACATGGCGAGCGCGGTCGTTCGACTAGAGATGGGTCTCTCCGACCCCTAAGATGTGTCTCTCCCTCTCAAAGATGCGTGGCCGCGACGTGCTCGACTCCCGCGGACCGGGGGCAGCCGTACCACGGCCGCATCCCCAGAGCCCTTTCC